>CALKOE010000203.1 GCA_938091985.1 uncultured Acidimicrobiales bacterium
GCGCCAGCGGCGGCGCAGTTCGACGACGACGGCCTCCGTGTGGTGGCCGATGCGGTCTACCGAGTCCTGCCGAATGATGGCGCCGTCGAGGTCGAGATCTCGTATGCGGTGACGAACCAGGTGGCCGATCAGCGCCGGGGATTTCAGATCATCCAGACCTTCTTCCGGTCGATCGTCGAGATCATTCCCGACGCGGCCGTGGACGTGAAGGCGACACGCGACAACGGCGACGCGCTGTCGATCACTCCGGCCGATATCCCCGCTGAAGACGCCGAAGCCGCCGCGGCGTCGCCCTACGGCGTCTGGGAGGTCGACCTCGGCCCCATTCTCTTCTACCAACAGACGCGGCGACTGACGGTGTCGTTTCGGCTTCCCGACGGTGCGCCGAGAACGCCCGATGCGTGGGCTCGCATCAACCCGGCGTTCGCGAGCTTCCCGGTAAGCGCACGAGGCGACTCAGGCCTGTCGAGTCTGCGCGTCGAGTTTCCCCCGGGCTACGTGGTTGAGTCGTTCGGCAGCGAGATGGAGCGGAGCGACCCGTTCGGGGCGACGGTGCTCAGTGCCGACGGGATCGCCGATCCGCTCGAGTTCTTCGTAGTTGTCTTCGGTTCGTCGGAGTCCGGCCTGAATTCGCGGCCGGTGGAGGTCGACGGCATCGACGGCGACCTCATCATCTCGTCGTGGCCCGGTGATGATGAGTGGGACAGCTTCGTCGAGCGAGGCCTCGTGGAAGGCATCCCTTTCCTGGCCGATGAGATCGGCGTCGATTGGCCGGTGGAAGGCGAGCTCGAGGTGATCGAGACGGTGGCGCCCGCCCTCGCCGGCTACGGCGGCTGGTTCTACGAGCCGCTCGGTTCCGATGGATCCGATGCTGCCATCGATGTGGGCGAGGAGTTGCTCTTCGATCTTCTCGGCCACGAGATCGCCCATGCGTGGTTCAACTCCGACTTCACCCACATGCGGTGGCTCAACGAAGGACTGGCCGAACACTTCGGCGTGCGCATGGCAACAGAGTTCGAGGTGAGCGACATCAACGAATTCGATCCTGTCACCACCTCGAGTGAGGGCGCAGTCGACCTGATCGACTGGCGTGCGCCGAGCTTCCTGGCCGAAGAGGAGGACCCGACCGAAGCGTTCGGTTACGCCGCTTCTTACCAACTGATCAGCGAGTTGGCCGAGGAGATCGGGGCTGATGGCCTGGAGGCCGCGCTGGTGGCGCTCTTCGACCAGGTGAACCCGTACCGGCCGACGCTGACCGACCCCGGGCAGGCGAGGGTCGACTGGCGAGACCTTCTCGACGCGCTGGAGCTCGTCGGCGGGAGCGAATTGGCCGAAGCGCTCCTGATCGACTGGGTGCTGGGCGAGCACGAGGAAGAGGAACTCGAAGGCCGGTCCGCAGCGCAGACCGCCGTCGCTGAGATCGCAGATCAGGCTCCCGGGTGGGCGACCCCCGATGTGTTGCCCCGGTTGCTCGCCGACTGGGACTTCGACGATGCCGAGGAGATGGTGGCGGAGATGTCGCTGATTCTCGACGACGCGCAGCTGCTCCTCGACGACGCGGCCCTGCGAGGACTCGCGGTTCCCGAGGAGCCGCAACAGTCCTACGAGGCGGTCGAGAGGTTGCGGCGCGATGCGTTCGACGAGACGAGAGATGGCATCGAGCGGCAGCGAGGCGCACTCGACCGCGTGCTCGCCGCCTACGACCGGTCGGAAGAGCCGACGTCGTTCTTCGAAAATGTCGGTCTCTACGGCACCGATGTCGACGCGGTCGTGGCCGACGCACACGCCGCGTTCGAGGCGGGCGACTACGACGCAGCGATCTCTTTCGCCGACGACGTGGATCTGCTCAGAGACGACGCCGAGAACGACGGGCAGACTCGCGTGGCCATCGCCGCTGCGGCGATCGTCGGCTTCTTGCTGCTGGTACTGCTCCTGGTGCTCCTTGTCCGACGCCGACGCCGACGCGGGCGCCGGCGCCGACGCCGACGCCGACGCCGACGCCGACGAGAGCGAGGTCGCAACGCGGGCGAGCCGGGAGCTGACACGGAGCTCAGTGCTGAGCCCGAGTCCGGGCTTTTCGCCGCCTTTCCCGAACCGTCGACCGAAGACGCCGAATCGCCGCACTCAGAGGACGAAGAATGACCCGCTCCGAAGACCTCGCCTTCGCCGGAATCGCGGCGCAGGCACAACTCATTCGTGACAGAGCCGTGACTTCGGTGGAGCTGATCGAGGTGTATCTGGAACGCATCGGACGAATCGACGCCACGCTCAATTCGTTTCGCGAGGTCTTCGCCGAAGATGCCCGAGCCGCTGCCGACGAGGCCGACAAGCGAGTCGCGAACGGCGAGACGGGCCCGCTCCTCGGCGTGCCCGTGGCCTTCAAGGACGAGCTCGACATCATCGGTCGCGTGGCCCAACACGGTACGAATGCCTACGAGGAGGCGGCTACGGCCAACGCCGTTCACGTGCAGCGGATTCTCGATGCCGGCGCGGTCAACCTCGGAGTCACGAATCTGCCGGAGCTGGCGATCTGTGGGTTCACCGAGAGCGAGGCGACCGGCGATACGAGAAACCCCTGGGATCCGTCGCGCACGCCGGGCGGTTCGAGCGGAGGCTCCGGGGCGGCCGTTGCCGCGGGTCTTGTCGGAGCAGCGTCGGCAAGCGACGGCGCCGGCTCGATCCGAATTCCGGCGGCGATGAACGGACTCTTCGGGATCAAGCCGCAACGCGGCCGGATCTCTCTCATGCCCGAGGCCGAGCACTGGTATGGCATGTCGAAGACCGGCTGTCTCACTCGCCGGGTCGCCGACGCGGCGCTGTGGCTCGATGTTGCCCGCGGACCCGCGCCGGGCGATGCCCACACGCCACCGGCGGCAGAGGTCGACTATGTCGACGCAGCGAACCAACCACCCGGTTCGCTGCGAATCGCGACCTCGGCCACATCAGTGCGGGGACTCCTTCCGCCCCGCACAGAAGCCGCTGCGATGGCGGCCATGGATACGGCCGCGGCCGTGCTGGCCAAACTCGGGCACCAGATCGAGCCTCGCGACCCCGCCTACAAGAATGCGGGGAACCCGATGATCGC
>CALKOE010000204.1 GCA_938091985.1 uncultured Acidimicrobiales bacterium
TCCCGACGTCGCGGTCGAGGTCGGCGCCATTCGAAACGAGCGGGTGATTCGGCTGTTGCGCTGGCTCGAACGCTTCACCTACCGGCGCGCTGATGCCGTCACGGTGCTGTCCGACGATCTTCGAGAGAACGTCGAGGAGAAGCTGGCGGGGAAGGGCGGCACCGAGGTTCGGGTGATCCCGAATTTCGTCGACACCGAGCGGATCGTTCCCGGGCCGCGGATGAACCGGTATCGAGAAGAGCATGGCCTCGGTGATCGAACCGTGGTGATGTATGCCGGCAACCTCGGGTTCAGCCAGCCGCTCGAACTGGTGGTCGAGGCTGCGCACCGACTGCGGGACCGCACGGATCTCGTGTTCGTCATCAACGGTGGTGGCTCCACACGGCCGGCGCTCGAGGAGTCAGCCGCCGGTCTCGACAACTTGGTGTTCGTCGACCTTCAACCGGTCGAGCGATTACCGGAGGTGCTCGCGGCCGGCGACATCCACGTGATTGCGCTCCGAGAGGGGCTTGGGCGCTCTTCGGTTCCCTCGAAGCTCTATTCGATTCTTGCGGCCGGTCGACCGGTGTTGGCCTCTGTGGATGCGGGGACGGAGGTCGTACGAGTCGTCGAGTCCCAGGGCGCAGGGCTGGTCGTTGCGCCGGAGGACGCCGACGCCTTCGTGGCCGGTGTGAGTTCACTGGTCGACGCAGATCGGGACTCCATGGGGGAGCGGGGCCGCGCCTTTGTCGAGGAGTGGGTGTCGCCTGCGGGGGTCGCTGCGGCCTATGTGGAACTGTTCGAGGAGCTGCGGGGTCACGGGGCGTGAACGAATCCGTGGGGGCGCGTGCTGGAGTCGTGGGCCCGACCGCTAGCGTGGTCTCTCGTGGGTAAGGCAAGTTCGTCCAAAAAAGTCCAACGTGCGGCCAAAGCAGCCGCGAGCTCTCGCGGCACTGGCGAGAAGCGCGAGCGCGGGTTTCCGCTCCTCGTGCTCGCCGTCGCGGTCCTGGGTATCGGCCTGGTGTTCGCTGCCAGGGCGTCGCGCGAGGAGCAGGTCGCACCATTTCGCACCGACCACTGGCACTCCGCCTATGAGATCTACGACTGTGGCACCCAGCGGTCGCCCCTGCTGACCGAGACCGATCCCGACGGGATCCACACACACGCAGACAGCCTCCTCCACATCCATCCGTTCAACAGCAGCGCCACCGGCAACGACGCCCGACTCGGTGTCTTCATGGACGCTTCCGGCCTGCAGGTGAGCACCGACACGATCGACGCATCGGGCGTCTCCGATGCTGGCTTCGTGCCGATCGACAACAGCACAGGTTGTGATGGCGCCGACAGCGAGATCGTGATCACTCGTTGGAACGTCGACGGCGCTGATGGCCTCGAAGCCGAGACCACCTACCGCGGCGACTATCGCGATATCCCCTTCCTTCACGAGCGCGAGGCGTTCACCATCGCCAAGGTGCCCGTGGGTGAAGACGCACCGGCGCCATCGGCCGCAGTTCTCGCTCAGCTCGACACGAGCACGGGAACCACCAACTTCGAGTCGGAGGGCTTCGAGCTTCCCGACCTCGGCCTCGAGGGTGACGACGAGACCACTGGTGACGACGCCACGACCGGCGACGATGCGACCACTGGTGACGACGCAACGACCGGTGACGACGCCACCACCGGCGACGATGCGACCACTGGTGACGACACCACGACCGGCGACGAGACCCCCACTGAGCCGGAGACCTCCGATTCCGAGGGTTAGGCGCTCACCGCTCATGGCGTTAACTTCGCTCCGGGAGGCGCAATGAAGGCAGTCGTATTGGTGGGCGGGTTCGGTACCCGGCTCCGTCCACTCACACTCACGACGCCCAAGCAGATGTTGCCGGTCATCGACCGCCCCATGCTCGAGCACGTCATCGGCGGCCTCGGGCGACACGGGGTCGATGAGGTCACACTCTCTCTTGGTTACAAAGAAGACGTCTTTCGCGAGGCCTACCCCGATGCCCGTTGCGCAGGCGTGGCACTGAAATACGCCGTGGAGCCTGAGCCGCTCGACACTGCTGGTGCAGTCCGGTTCGCAGCCAACGCTGCCGGTATCGACGAGACGTTCATCGTGATCAACGGCGATGTCTTCACCGATCTCGATGTCAGTGCGGTCTGGCAAAGACATCACGAGGTGGGCGCCGAAGGAACGATCGCATTGACGCCTGTAGACGACCCGTCTCGCTATGGCGTCGTGCCCACCGACCCCGACGGCCGCGTCACCGGCTTCGTCGAGAAGCCGCCCCGCGACGAGGCGCCGACCAACTGGATCAATGCGGGCACCTATGTGCTGGAACCATCGGTTCTCGACCGCATCGACGCTGATCGACGAGTCTCGATCGAGCGAGAGACCTTTCCGGCGCTCGTGGCCGATGGCGGCCTGTGGGCCGTCAAGTCCGATGCCTACTGGGTCGACGCAGGGACGCCCTACACCTACCTGCAGATCCAAATGGATCTGCTCGACGGGGTCCGAGGCGAGAAGGTCAACGGCGTCTCTCCCGATGCCTCGATCGACCCTGCCGCCAGAGTGGAGCGTTCCGTCATCATGGGCGGCGCTTCCGTAGCCGCCGGCGCCGTCGTACGTGACGCTGTGGTGTCGACCGGCGCGGTGATCCGCAGCGAGGCCGTGGTCGATGGATCCGTCGTCGGCCCCGGTGCCGTCGTCGGCGACCGGGCAAAGGTCACTGGGCTGACCATGATCGGTGATGGCATGGTCGTTGAAGCGGGCGCGGCACTCGACGGGGTGAAGTTTCCGGAGAGCGGCTGATGGCCACTCTGGTCACTGGCGGTGCCGGCTACATCGGCTCGCACACGGCGGTCGCCTTGCACGACGCTGGTCGCGATGTCGTCTTGGTCGACAACTTCTCGAACTCGTCGCCGAAGGCAGTCGACGCACTTCGCGCCCTGACCACGCCTGATATCGCCTGTGTCGAGGGCGATCTACTCGACCCCGCCACGCTCGAACGAGCCTTCACTGATCACGACATCGACGAAGTGATCCACTTTGCGGCCTACAAGGCGGTCGGAGAGTCGGTGGAGAAGCCGCTCGACTACTACGGCAACAACCTGGGATCCACGATCGCGCTGGCCCAGGCCATGGCCGACCATGGCGTGCGGCGCCTGGTCTTCTCGTCGTCGTGCACCGTCTACGGGCAGCCGGACGAGAATCCGGTCACCGAGGCCGCACCGACGGGAGCGGAGAGCCCCTACGGCTGGACGAAGTTCATGAGTGAGCAGATCCTCACCGATGCGGCGAACGCGACGCCGCTCGATGTTGTGCTGCTGCGCTACTTCAACCCCGTTGGAGCCCACCCGAGCGGGACGCTCGGTGAGGACCCCACCGGGATTCCCAACAACCTCGTTCCGTTTCTGATGCAGGTGGCGGTCGGTCGACTCGAGAAGGCACGGGTCTTCGGCACCGACTACGACACCCCCGACGGTTCCGGCGTGCGCGACTACATCCACGTGATGGATCTGGCCGAAGCCCACGTCGCTGCGCTCGATGCCCTCTCCGACGGGCTCAGCGGTGCTACCGCGGTCAATATCGGCACGGGTGTCGGCAATAGCGTGCTCGAGGTCATCGCAGCGGTCGCTGAGGCTGTGGGCCGACCGATTCCGTACGAGATCGTTGATCGGCGATCCGGCGACATCGCAATGACCTGGGCCGCCACCGAGTTCGCCGCCGACGTACTCGGTTGGCGAGCCAGCCGGGATCTCGACGAAATGGTTCGGGATCACTGGCGTTGGCAGTCGCAGAACCCCAACGGGTTCGAATAGTCGCGACGAGCGCGATCTAGCGGAAAAGGTCGTCGGCTGGGTCGCGGATGATCTCGTCCTTGACGCTGCCGGAGCGGAACCACTCGGCAGGGAGACCGCGCACGATAGCGACGGCGATTCCCTCGGCCTTGCCCATCACCAGGTCGGCCGCAGCAGCGATCTCGTCGACTGCGGCCACCTCGGTGACCATGAGCTCTCGACCGAGCGAGTCGTTCGTGCCGCGGAGGTCGACGATGGCGCCGATCCCGGCGCAGCCGATGGCAACGTCGGTGACACCACGACGCCAGGGTCGCCCGAAGGTGTCGCTCACGATGATGGCGACCTCGAGCCCTGCACGAGCCTTCAGCCGGTCCTTGATGCCGCGCGCCGAGCGATCGCTGTCGACCGGCAGCAGTGCTGCTTGCCCGCGTTCAACGTTGGACAGGTCGATCCCGGCGTTGGCACAGACGAAGCCGTGTTCGGTCTGAGAGATGATCAGCTCACCTCGGCGGCGAAGGATTCGAACCGACTCCTGCTCGACGAGCGGCTTGTGGGAGAAGGGGTCGTTGGGGTCGATTTCGACCAGGCGGTTCTCGGCCTTCGAGACGACCTTCTGGGTGACGACGAGACAGTCGCCGCTGCGCACCTCGGTGTCGGCGGCGATGATCAGATCGGCGAGATCGTCGCCGGGGCGCACTTCCCCGATGCCGGTGATCGGAATGATCTCGAGCGATGTCATGTGGATGCTCCTGCGTGGTGGCATGCCCGGGCCAGCGCCGCGGCCACTCCGGGTTCGGACATGATCGTCGGCATTGCGATGGCCCGCATGCCGGCTGCCTCGACCTCGTCGATCAGATGGGCGTCGACCTCGTCGATCACGAGTGTGGCGGCGAGTTCGCGGTAGCGGCGGGCGATGCCGACAACGGTGGCTTCCTCGCCGAGTTCGCGCAGCATGCGGTCGGCCGGCCCCTTCAGCGCCTTGCCACCGATGATGGGGGAGACGGCAACATTGCGGTCGCGACGAGCGGTGACGGCCTCGATCACGCCGGGAATGGCGAGTACGGGTCCGATGGAGACGATGGGATTGCTCGGGGCGATCACGAGCGTGTCGGCCTCTTCGATGGCGGCCAAGGCTTCAACCGTGGGGGTAGCGGCATCGGCTCCGGCGAAGCGGACCGAGCTGACCGCGACGCTGTGCTGCAGCCGCACGAAGTACTCCTGGAAGCCGATCTCGCCGCCTTCAACGAGTGTGACCCGCGTTTCCACCGGGTCATCGGTGACCGGAAGGAGGCGGCACCCGAGATTCCAAGCCGCGGTGATTTCGGCGGTGACCTGAGTGAGCGAAGTTCCGGCGAGCAGCCGCTGCGTTCGGAACAGATGGGTGCCGAGGTCGCGGTCACCCAGGCTGAACCAGTTCTCGCCGCCGTACCGGCCGAGCTCGGCCATGGCTTGCCACGATTCGTCGACAAGGCCCCACCCGCGCTCGGGGTCGATGGCGAAGCTCGTGACCGCGAGCGCGCAAACATTGCACCGATGATCGAGCAGTTCATCGACGCGATGGGCGGCGAGCGTCCGGCGCTGGTCGACTACCAGCAGAAGATCGAAGTCGAGATACCGGGCATCGACATCCCCTGCATCGGCTTCACGGACTTCGGCTTCGAGGACGCGATCGTGGACCTCAAGACGACCACGCGGCTCCCCAGCAGCATCACATCAGCGCACCGCAGGCAGGGCGCGATCTACGCCCAGGCCGCAGGCAATCGGGGCGTCGACTTCCTCTACGTCACACCGAAAAAGTGGGCGCGTTACCAGCTCGACGACTGGCAGCAGGACTGGGACGAGGTGGTGCAGACCGCCCAGCGCCTGGAGAAGTTCCTCGGCCTCTTCGAGACGCGCGAGGAAGTCGCTGCGGCGGTCATCCCCGACTAC
>CALKOE010000205.1 GCA_938091985.1 uncultured Acidimicrobiales bacterium
GATTGTGGCGCCCTCATCCCCTTACCCAAGCGAGCAGCCTGATGCCTGGTCTCCGCCCCGACGTCGATCCTGACGGACTTCTCGAGTATTCGGTCGTCTACACCGACCGAGCGCTCAACCACATGAGCAAGAGCTTTCAGGAGGTGATGAACGATGTCGGTGCGACGCTGACCTCCGTCTACAACGCGTCGACCGCAACGATCGTCCCCGGGAGCGGCACGTTCGGCATGGAGGCCGTGGCTCGCCAATTCGCGACCGGCCAACACTGTCTCGTGATTCGCAACGGCTTCTTTTCGTTTCGGTGGACTCAGATCTTCGAGGCCGGATCCATTCCTGCCTCACACACTGTGCTGAAGGCAGGCCGCTCCAACGAGGGGGCGACGGAGCCGTTCGCTCCGGCGCCGATCGACGAGGTGGTCGCGACGATCGAAGCCGAGCGCCCGTCCGTCGTCTTTGCTCCGCACGTCGAGACGTCGTCGGGAATGATCCTGCCGGACGACTACATGCGGGCGGTGGCGAACGCCACGCACGCGGTCGGTGGGCTCTTCGTCCTCGACTGCATTGCCTCTGGCACGATCTGGGTCGACATGGCCGACATCGGGGTCGACGTGTTGGTCAGCGCTCCGCAGAAGGGATGGTCCGGCTCCCCCTTTGGCGCGTTGGTCATGATGAACGACGCCGCCGATGCGCGGTTGTCCGAGACGCAGAGCACCAGCTTCGCCTGCGACCTGGGCAAGTGGCGCCAGATCATGGCGGCTTACGAGTCCGGCGGTCACGCCTATCACGCGACCATGCCGACCGACGCGATCACGAGCTTCCGGGCGGTCATGGCAGAGACGGCAACGATCGGCTTCGATGTGGTGAAGGCTGCGCAGCAGGAACTCGGTGATCGGGTGCGAACGTTGCTGGCCGAGCGTGGAATCGCGAGCGTGGCCGCGGATGGATTCGGCGCCCCTGGTGTGGTGGTGGCCTACACCGATGACCCCGACGTCAAGAACGGCAGCAAGTTCGCTGCGGCAGGTCTACAGATCGCCGGCGGCGTCCCGCTCATGTGCGACGAGGGGGACGACTTCTCGACCTTCCGGCTCGGCCTCTTCGGGCTCGACAAGCTGAGTGATGTCGACGCCGCGGTGGCGCGCCTCGAAGCCGCGCTCGATCACGTCTAGGACGGCGGCGTCAGTCGAGGACGTCGAGGACGAGTTCGGCTGGCCGGCCGATGATGGCCTTGCCGTTGAGCACCGCGATGGGTCGCTGCATGTCGGCCGGGTTGTCGAGCAGATGGGCGACCACTGCTGCCGCGTCGGTGGCGGCGAGATCGCCTCGCACCATCGCGGCAGGGTCGCCGCCGACCATGCCGACGAGCTCCGTCAGCGTGCCCTCATCGAGTGGGTCGGCTACGTAATCGTGGATCGTGTATTCGATGCCGCGTTCGTCGAGCAGGGCGACCGCCCCGCGAGCCTTGCTTCAATTCGAGTTGTAGTAGAGCGTGAGCATTCGTTGATTGTGTCAGCTCAGGGCCTCGCCGGCGCGACACCTGGGAGACCCGACGGTCT
The DNA here is from genome assembly GCA_938091985.1 of uncultured Acidimicrobiales bacterium. Lineage (GTDB taxonomy): Bacteria > Actinomycetota > Acidimicrobiia > Acidimicrobiales > Aldehydirespiratoraceae > JAJRXC01. The sequence goes on from CALKOE010000205.1 coordinate 1,554, forward strand.
GGCGAAGACCTCGTGCAGCAGGGGCACGAACTCGTCGATGGCCATGGTGTTGTAGGTGGGATCGAAGCAGTTCTGGTCGTAGTCAGCGCAGAATGCCTCACAGGCGTCGTAGTGCGGCGACTCCGAATACGCCGCTCGCGCATGCCGATCGCCGCCGAGATGATGGAAGAAGTAGTACCCCTGAAAGAGGCCGTGGTGGCGCACGATCCATGTCGTGCGCTCGTCCACATACGGCGCGACCAACGAAGCAGCCGCATCGCTGTGGTTGGCGGGGGCGAAGACATCGCCGATGTCGTGGAGCAGCGCACCGACCACGAGGTCGTCTGACTCGCCGCCGCGAGCTGCGCGCGTGGCCGACTGGAGTGAGTGCTCGTAGCGATTGACTTGGTAGCCGAGATTCGGACCCTTGAGCATGTCGAGCATGGTGAGAAGGTTGTCGACCAGGTTGGCGCTCTTGTGTTCATCGGAAAGACGGGTGAGGCGCTCGTAGTCCTCTCGGGTCCCCTCTTCCATCCGGGTCCAGTCGACTTCAGGTGTGTTCGTGTCCACGACTCGATCGTAGTTCTGATCGCCTCAGTTGGTAGCGGGCTCGAGCGCGAGGGAGAACGTCTCGCCTCCCCAGCCGCTCTCCCGGTCACGGCCTTCGATCGTGACCTCCTCGATGAAGTCGTCGATGGCGACGCCAGACAGCGAGCGCGTGAACGGCTGCTCGGCTGCATGGTCGTGGAGGAGTTCGCGGACACCGAGCACTGAACCGTCGGGCCCGAGGACCCGCCACGCGTCGGCGTAGCGCTCGTCCGACTCGTACGGGGAGCTGATCGTGGCGGAGATCGTCCAGCTTCCGTCGCCCGTTTGGCTGGCGGTCGCATCGATCACATCGGGGAAGCGAATGGTGTCGGCAACGCCGACCGACTCAGCCGAGCCGTCGTTGCCGCAGGTAGTGGCGAACAACGCGAAGGCGACGAGGAAGGCCAACAGCGAACGCACCACCAGAGTCTGCCAGTCTGGCAACGTGCCCCGGCTCCTCGTCGTCCATCACTCCCCCAGCGAGGGACTCCAGTCGCTCCTCGGTGCGGCGCTCGACGGCACGGCGGCCGAGGGAATAGTGGGCATCGAGGTCCGCGTTGTCGGGGCGCTCGATGCATCACCGAGCGACGTCGCTCCCGCCGACGCCTTCCTACTCGCGACGCCGGCCAACCTCGGGTACATCAGCGGAGCGCTGAAGCACTTCTTCGACGTGGTCTACAACCCGAGCCTCGGCGTGACGAAGGGCCGACCATTCGGGGCATGGATCCACGGGGAGTCCGACACCACCGGCGCAGCCCTCGCGATCGAGAAGATCACGACCGGGCTGGAGTGGCGTCTTGCTCAACCGTTCGTGGAGATGATCGGTCCGGTCGACGATGAGATGCGAGAACGTGTCTGGGAACTCGGCGCCGCGCTCGCCGCCGGCTTGATGGAGTCCTAGGCCGGAGACGGTTGTGCACCGCGGATGAGTCGGCCGTTGAGTGCCCCGGTCGGTTCACCCTCGCGGAACGCGACCTCGCCGGCCCCGAT
>CALKOE010000206.1 GCA_938091985.1 uncultured Acidimicrobiales bacterium
CTCGGCCTCGTTCACGATGGCCTTGTCAGGCGAAGCGATCGACACGACGCCGACCATGCCGTCGTCGTCAACGGAGATGACGGCGCCGGTCTCGGCCTGGATCGAGTTGATGACCTTGCCCTTCGGGCCGATGACCTCGCCGATCTTCTCGATCGGAATCTCGAACGAGACGATCTTCGGCGCCGTGTCACGAACCTCATCGCGAGGCTCGGCAATGGCTTCGAGCATCACGTCGAGGATGTCGAGGCGAGCTTCCTTGGCCTGGGCCAGTGCACCGGCGAGGACGTTGGCCGGGATGCCGGAGATCTTCGTGTCGAGCTGAAGAGCCGTGACGAAGTCGGTGGTACCGGCAACCTTGAAGTCCATGTCTCCGAAGGCATCTTCCGCACCCAGGATGTCGGTAAGGGTGACGTATTCGCCTTCGGCATGGACGAGGCCCATGGCGATACCGGCGACGGGCGCCTTGATCGGCACACCGGCGTCCATGAGCGAAAGGGTCGAACCGCAGACCGAGCCCATCGACGACGAACCGTTGGAGGCCATGACCTCGGAGACGGTACGCACCGTGTAGGGCCACTCTTCGAACGACGGGATCACCGGGAACACCGCACGCTCAGCGAGCGCACCATGGCCGATCTCACGACGCTTGGGACCGCGCATGAAGCCGGTCTCACCCGTCGAGAAGGGCGGGAAGTTGTAGTGGTGGAAGTAGCGCTTCTTGTCGATCGGCGAAAGGTCGTCGATCATCATGTCGCTGCGGCCGAGGCCGAGCGTCGTGAAGTTGAGGACCTGGGTCTCGCCACGCTGGAAGAGGCCCGAGCCGTGCGCCGTCGGAATGACCCCGACTTCGCTCGACACGTGACGCAATTCGTTGGTCTTGCGACCGTCGATGCGGATGCCTTCTTCGACGATGCGCTTACGCACGACCGCCTTGGTGATCGAGCGGATCGCGTTCTTGATCTGCTTGACGGCATCGGGGTTGTCGCTGAACTGACCGTCGAGCTCGGCGATGACGGCGGCCTGGAGCTCGCCCTCAGCGTTCTGACGCTCGGTCTTGTCGGCGATCTTCTGGCTCTCGGCGATGCGATCGGTTGCGGCCGACGAAACGGCAGCGAAGATCTCATCGGTGTAGTCGGTGACGGTGGGGGGATCCATCTTGACGATGGGGCCAGCCGCGTCGATCGCCTGCTGCTGCAGTTCGATCATCTCGCGGATCCACACCTTGCAGGCCTCGAGGCCACCGGCGAGGACGTCTTCGTCGACCTTGGGGGTGCCGCTCTCGTAGAGGTTCCACGAGTTTCCGGTGCCACCGGCCTCGACCATCATCACGGCGACGTCGTCGCCTGCGAGTCGGCCGGCCACGACCATCTCGAAGGCCGATTCCTCGGACTCTTCATAGGTGGGGAACGGGACCCATTCGCCTTCAGGCGACCAGCTCATGCGCACTGCGCCGAGGGGGCCATCGAACGGAATGGGCGAGAGGCTCAGGGCCAGCGACGCGGCGTTGAGCGCCAGCACGTCGTAGGGGTTCTTTTGGTCGGCGCCCAGCACGGTGCCCACGACGTGGACCTCGTTGCGGTAGCCGTCGGGGAATGCCGGACGCAGCGGGCGATCGATCAGGCGGCAGGTGAGAATCGCCTGCTCGCCGGCGCGGGCCTCACGACGGAAGAACGAGCCGGGGATCTTGCCCGCGGCGTACATGCGCTCTTCGATGTCGACAGTCAGCGGGAAGAAGTCGGCGCCATCACGGGCCGTCTTTGCGCCGGTAGCGGTGACGAGGACAACGGTGTTGCCGATGCTCGCAGTTACGGAGCCACCGGCGAGAGGGGCGAACTTGCCGATCTCGAAGGTGGCATCTTTGCCTTCACCGCGCGTGAACGCGCCGGTGACGGATTGGGTTTCAGTCATTGTGTGTATTCCTTGGAATTCGACCACACGACTGCCAGTTCCCAGTCGAGTGACGCCCTCTCGTGAGAGAGAATCACTCGACTAACACCAACTGCCGTGTACTCGGTTGTTTCGCAGGACGTTCCTGCTGCTGGGATTCGTCGGGCTCACCGGGCAGGTCCCGGTAAACCGAAAGGAGCGGCCCCAAAGGACCGCTCCCATATCTTGTCAGCGACGCAGCCCGAGGTGGGCGATCACTGCTCGGTACCGTTCGACGTCGTTGTCCTTGACATAGTCGAGGAGACGACGGCGCTTGCCCACCAGCATCTGCAGGCCTCGCCGACTGTGATGATCCTTCTTGTGAAGTTTCATGTGTTCGGTGAGGTGAGTGATGCGGTCAGAGAGCAACGCAATCTGGATCTCAGGAGATCCGGTGTCGCCCTCAGCGAGTTCGAATGCCGTTGCCATGCTGGCGATGGTGTCGGACTTCGGAGGCAGGTTCACGGCCATAAATCTTGGTTCTCTATCTTTCAGACAGTTTGGGTTTCGTACCCGGCCACAAGCCCCGCAATGCGCAGGCCGTCGCCGCCGATCTGTTTCGATCAGACCATGAAAGGGTAGCGGTCCCACCCACAAACCCTCCCTCCGTCACTCTCGCTCTTCGAGCTCCAGCGAAAAGCTCCCCGCGGCATCGAGGAGCCGAAGCGTGAGTGCGATCGGGCGGCCGTCGTGTGTCGCCTCACAACCGACCTCGACATCCGGGCGAACCACGAGGACCGTGCGATCGCAGGTGACGTCGGGCGGTGCGATACCGAGGTCTTCGGCGAGCCGGCGCCCGAGTTCGGCGCCGGCGTCGCCCACCACGAATACGTCTTCTCGGACCGCTGTCTCGGCGGTGCCGACGTCGTCGATCCGAACATCGATTGTGATCACGTCGCCATCGAGTGCGGCGGTGCAGGTCGTCGCCTGAGCGATCAGCTCGATGTTGATGTCGGGGCAGTCGACATCGGTCACCAAGTCCGCGTCGTCAGGCCAGATCGAATCGGGAAGCGCCGACACGAGCGAACCGGCCTCCAGCGTCGGCGGCGCCGCCTCAGCGCACGCGGAAACGATCAGAAGCAGCGCAATCAGGCAGCGAGCCACAGCACCAGCCCTGCCTGGCCAAGGTGGTAGGTGATGTGCACGAGGACGCGACCCCCTGGTGCGGGGCCGATGAACCGCCCCCAGCCGAGCAGGGCGTCGGAGGTGACGAAGAGCGCGCCGCCGATTGCCGTGACCGCCACAGCAGTGCCGGCTGCAACCACACCCATCGCACTGACAACCACGATGTAGGCCGCAACCGCCATCGTGATCGCACGCCCGTGCTGCTGCACAGCGGTGAGCAACTGGGGAATTACACCGAAGCCGAGGGCAACGATGAGCCCGGCCGCAACCAAGCCTGGCCCGATCTCGAAATGCGACGCGAACGCAGCGATGTAGAGCAGGTGAGCCAGCAAAAACGCGGCGAGGCCGGCTTCGAATCGAGCGTCGGGGGTCATCAGGACCACGTCGCCCACGAGCGACGCACCGAGCGCGGCGATGACAATGCCTCGCTCCACGTTGGTGGCACCGCCAGGATCGACCTCGATGGCCAGAGCGACGCCGATCAAGCAGATCACCACACCCGGCTTCGCGAGGAACTCGACGCCCAGCTTGTCGGTGGCGACCGACCACCAGTCGATGGTGGCCGCGACCGCAGCGATCGCTAGGAGAATCGCCGCCGTGGTCGTCACGTTCGTGGTGCCGTCATGGTCGGCTCAGAGATCCGCTGCGAGCGCGTCGGCGAACGACGAACCGTCTTGGATGAGCGTCTTGTACTGCATCACGTGGCGGGGACGGTTGAACCCGAGCACGCCCACGAGGCGCCCCTCCCGCCCGTAGAGCGCAGCGAATCGGCGCTCCTCGACCGAGCCGGTGACGATCTTCATCTCGTCGTCGGGACGGATGCGGCCGGCCAACTGGATCTTGCGGTCGTATTGATCGGACCAGAACCACGGCACCGGCGTGAATGGCTCGGCCTCTTCATCGGTCTGCAGGAGTCGTCGGGCAGCATGGCCGCCCTGTTCGACAGCGTTGTCCCAGTGCTCGACTCGCATCACTTCGTCGAATCGATGATTCGGCCAGCGAGCAACGTCGCCCGCTGCGGTCACGCCAGGGGCAGCGAGGCACGTCGCATCGCACACCACGCCGTTGTCGATCTCGAGACCGGAGCCCTCGAGCCACTCGGTGTTGGGAATCACGCCGATACCGACCACGACCACGTCGGCCTCGACGACGCTGCCATCGGACAGGCGAACGCGTTCGACCTTGCCGTCGCCCTCGATCGCATCGACGCCCACGCCGACCCGGAGGTCGACGCCGTGTTCGCGGTGCACGTCGGCGCATACCGCGCCCATCTCGTCGCCCAGGACACGCCCGAGCGGCTGGGGCAGCGCCTCGATCAGCGTGACGTCGAGGCCACGCTCACGTGCGGTTGCTGCCACCTCGGCGCCGATGAACCCAGCCCCGACCACAACGACGCGTGATGGGTTGCTGTCGAACGCGGCGCGGATCGCCGACGAGTCATCGAGACCCCGGAGAACGAAGACGCCTTCCATCCCCTCGGTGCCCGGCAGGGTGCGACAGCGAGCGCCGGTGGCGATGAGGAGGCCGTCGACCTCGAGATCATCACCGTCGTCGAGGGTGAGTCGCCGGCTCGCGAGATCGAATGCGGTCGCGCGAGTGCCGAGCCTGAACTCGAAGTCGAGTTCGGCCAGCTTCTCGGGCTTGGTCAGCGCCAGACGGTCGTCGGTCCACTCGCCGGCCAGAAACTGCT
>CALKOE010000207.1 GCA_938091985.1 uncultured Acidimicrobiales bacterium
ATCAGTGATGCGGGTCTGGTCGAGATCGTTCCCTGGCTTCTCGACCAGGTCGCTCCCTAGCCGAACCGGGCGGCTACCAGAGCCCCGACTCGCGAGCGGCGTGGGTCATCCACTCGACCCTGCCTGCTCGGGCCGCACTCGACGACACCTCGAGAAGGTCGTCGGCCACCGGCAGCCGGTGCTCATCGGGTATGGAGTGAGGCGGCCGCGGCGCAAGTGCGAGGGCCGGGAGTTGTTCGACGACGGCATCTCGCCGCGCCGGGTCGTCGCCGTACCAGGAGGGGTCGTTGACCTGGGTCCACTTGTCGGCGCCCATGACGACGACGTCGTAGCCGGTGGCGATGTCGGCAATCAACTGGGCGCTGGTGATGACCAGTTCGAGCCCGTCGATCTCGGCGATGGACAGCCGGATCACCTCGATCCGCTGATCGAACGCGGGAACCTGCACCCGTTCCTTGCCGAGAGCGACGGAGGAGACCGCGAGGTCAACCCTGTGCAGCCCGTGACGCTCGCGGGCGGCGAGTGCGATTTCCACATGCGCATGGGTCGGGGGGTTAAACGACCCCGGATACACGCCCACTCGTTCCCTCATGCAAACCACGTTGTCACGAATACACGTTGCCATCCGGCGCCGCACTCGTCATACTCGTGCCCGTGAACACCGCGCTTGCCCTCGACCTTGTAGTAGGACTCGGCTAGCGCACGTTCGCGATCGAATTTCTTCGACAAAACGTGCGCCTCGACCTCCCAGAAGGGAGGTCGTTTCGTTTTTTCGGCCCATACTTCTCTGTCTGCTTTTGCAGACACCGAAATCCAGTGAGACTCCAAATGAGCGACAACCAACAGATCTCCGGCGGCGAAGCCCTCGTCAAGAGCCTCGAGCACGAGGGCGTCGACGTGATCTTCGGCTACCCCGGGGGAGCGATCCTTCCGGTCTACGACCCGATCATCGACAGCTCGATCCGCCACATCCTCGTGCGCCACGAGCAGGGCGCCGGCCACATGGCCGAGGGCTATGCCCACGCCACTGGTGAGCCCGGCGTTGCGATGGTCACCTCAGGGCCCGGCGCGACCAACATCGTCACCCCGCTCGCCGACGCGTTCCTCGACTCGGTCCCGATGGTCTGCATCACCGGCCAGGTGCCCTACGCCGCGATCGGCACCGATGCCTTCCAGGAGTGCGACACCACCGGCATCACGATGGCGGTCACGAAGCACAACTTCCTGGTCACCGAAGCGCAAGACATTCCGCGCATCATCCACGAGGCCTTCCACATCGCCACTACGGGCCGACCCGGCCCGGTGCTGGTCGACATTCCGAAGGACATCGTCGATCCGACCAACGCCCGCTCGGCGATGAACTGGTACACCGCGACCGACGCCGACATGGAGCTTCCGGGCTACCACCCGGTGGCCGAAGGCGACCGTGAGCTGATTCGCCAGGCCGCCGAGATGATCCGCGACGCCGAGCGTCCGGTCCTCTACGTCGGCGGTGGCATCCTCAAGGCTCGAGCCGCCGATGCGCTGCGCGAGCTGGCCGAGATGGTCCAGATTCCTGTGGTCACCACGCTGATGGCCCGCGGTGCGTTCCCCGACAGCCACGAGCTCAACCTCGGCATGCCCGGCATGCACGGCAACTACAGCGCCGTCACGTCGATGCAAAAGAGCGACCTGCTCATCTCGCTCGGCGCCCGCTTCGATGATCGTGTCACCGGCAAGCTCGATGGCTTTGCCCCCGACGCGAAGATCATCCACGTCGACATCGACCCGGCCGAGCTCGACAAGGTCCGTCGGGCCAACGTCGGCATCCAGGGCGACTGCCGCCTGGTCATCGAGGGCATCATCACCGCCATGCGCGAGCTCGGTGGCACCGAGGTGCAGGCCGACCGCAGCGTGTGGCGTTCGACAGTTTCTGGCTGGCAGGAGAAGTTCCCCCTCACCTATGAGCAGTCGGCTCCCGGTGAGAAGCTCAAGCCGCAGTACGTCATCGAGCAGCTGCGCGACGGCAACCCGAGCGACACGATCGTCGCGTCGGGTGTCGGTCAGCATCAGATGTACACGAGTCAGTGGTGGGAGTTCGACCACCCCTACACCTGGATCAACTCCGGTGGTCTCGGCACGATGGGCTTCTCCATCCCCGCGGCAATCGGTGCCAAGGCCGGCATGCCCGACCGCCGCGTGTGGGCCGTCGACGGTGACGGCTGCTTCCAGATGACGGCCCAGGAACTGGTGACCGCGTCGGTGGAGAACATCCCGATCAAGGTCGCACTGCTCAACAACTCCTACCTCGGCATGGTTCGCCAGTGGCAGGAGATGTTCTACGAGGAGCGCTACAGCGAGGTCTACCTGCAAGAGCGGGTGCCCGATTACATCAAGTGGGCCGAAGCCATGGGCTGCGCCGCAATTCGCGTCGAGGCCCCCGAAGAAGTCTCCCCCGCGATCGAGAAGGCCAACGAGATCAACGATCGCCCCGTGGTCGTCGAGTTCGTCACCGATGCTCGTGAAAACGTCTTCCCGATGGTTCCCTCGGGCGCCACCAACTCGGAGCTGGTCGTCGATCCGACCCAGCAGCACCTGCTGGAGGGCGAACAGTGAGCGCCGACCGGTTCCACACCATCGTCACCACGGTCGAGAACAAGCCGGGCGTGCTCGCCCGCGTCGCCGGCCTCTTCAGCCGACGCGGCTTCAACATCGAATCGCTCGCTGTCGCGCCGACCGACGACGACAAGTTCAGCCGCATCACGTTCACCGTCGATGTCGAGTCCGCGCCGCTCGAGCAGGTCGTGAAGCAGCTCAACAAGCTGATCAACGTTGTCGAGATCCGCGAACTCGCCCCCTCCGATGCGGTGTCGCGTGAGCTGATGCTCATCACGGTCTCGGCCGATGCCGGCCACCGCAAAGAACTCATGGAGATCATCGAGGATTGGCGAGCCTTCGTGCTTGCTGACAACAGTGATCAGATCATGCTTTCGTTCTCGGCCCGCACCGCCCGCCTCGACGAGTTCGAGGAGTGCCTGCGGCCGTTCGGGATCGCTGAGATCCAACGCACTGGTCGAGTGGCGCTTCCGTCGCTCGACTGACCATTCACCCGACCAACACAATCTCACCAGACAGAAAAGAAGGACTCGCCGTGGCGAACATCTACTACGAGAAGGACGTCGACCGTTCCGCGATTGCCGACCGCAAGGTCGCCATTCTCGGCTATGGCTCACAGGGCCATGCCCACGCCCTCAACCTGAAGGAATCGGGAATCGACGTGCGTGTCGGTCTCCGTGAGGGCTCCGGCTCGGTCGTAAAGGCGGAAGCCGCCGGTCTGCGCGTGCTTTCGGTCGCCGACGCCACGGCCGAGGCCGACGTCGTGATGATGCTCATGCCCGACACTGAGATGGCGGAGATCTACGAAGCCCATGTGGCTCCGAACCTGAACGAGGGCGATGCCCTGTTCTTCGCCCACGGGTTCAACATCCGTTTCGACCTGATCACTCCGGCCGCCAACCTCGACGTGTGCATGGTGGCCCCCAAGGGTCCCGGCCACCTCGTGCGTCGCACCTACACCGAGGGTGGCGGCGTGCCGGCTCTCATCGCGGTCGAGCAGGACCCGACCGGTGGTGCCAAGGCCCTCGCGTTGGCCTACGCCGACGCCATCGGCGGCGCCCGCGCCGGCGTGCTCGAGACGACCTTCACCGAGGAGACCGAGACGGACCTCTTCGGCGAGCAGGCTGTGCTCTGTGGCGGTACGACCCGCCTCGTGCAGACCGGGTTCGAGACGCTCATCGAAGCGGGCTACCAGCCCGAGGTCGCCTACTTCGAGTGTCTCCACGAGCTCAAGCTCATCGTCGACCTCATGTACGAAGAGGGCATCGCCGGCATGCGCTACAGCGTCTCCGACACCGCCGAGTGGGGCGATCTCACCTCTGGCCCGCGGATCGTCAACGACGACACCAAGGCCGAGATGAAGCAGATCCTCACCGAGATCCAGGACGGTACCTTCGCCGCCAACTGGGTTGCCGAGTCCCGCGCCGGTCGTCAGAAGTTCCACGCGCTCGAGCAGGCCGGCCACGATCACCCGATCGAGAAGGTCGGCCAGGAGCTGCGGTCGATGATGCCGTGGATCTCCGCCGGCAAGCAGAGTGTCGCCGAGACCTCGGGCGGCCAGGGCATGTAACGCCCTCCCACCTTCGCAAATTGATGCGATCTGGCCACGCAGGACGTGGCCGGGTCGCATCAATTTCGAGTTTTGGGGACGGGGGAGGGGCTAGGGAAACAGACCGCCCACGATCCAGAAGAAGACGATCAGGGCGGTGACAGCCACCGGTCCGATGAAGGCCAGCCCGACCGCCCAGGTTGCCCACCGCACCCAGGGTGGCCGATCAGCGAAGCGTGTTTGGTAGAACGCCGCGTCGAGTTCGGCAGCTTGATCGTCGGCCGGGAGGTCGTCGGTGAGCACACTGCGGGCGTGGTCGGCGATCTCGTCGCGCACCACGAGCTGAAAGCCGCGCTCGGTCACGTGGTGCGGGGCGATCGAGTGGGCAGGATCGCCGAGAATGACCGACTCGAGACCGGCTTCTGTGAGCCGAGCGTGACCGACGTCGGCATCGAAGCGACTGCCGTATTCGGCGACGACAGACCTTCCCGGTAGCGGACGCATGTCACAGAGTGTTCCACTCTTCGGCCCGGAACTGCGGCGCGGTGCTTCGATAGTGTGACGGACATGGAACTGACAGTGCACGGCATCACCGAGGGCGAGCGGATTCCGGTCCGCCATGCGTTCTGCGCGGGCGAGGAGATGGGTGACAACATCAGTCCGTCGCTGCGATGGAGCGGTGTTCCCTCAGGCACCCGGTCGATCGCGATCACCTGCACCGATCCCGACGTGCCGAGCGACCCGACCGACGTCAACCAGCAAGGCCGCACGGTGCCTTCCGATCTGCCCCGGATCACATTCGCACATTGGCTCCTTGTGGATCTTTCTGCCGATCTGGCCGAGCTCGAGGAGGCGGCGG
>CALKOE010000208.1 GCA_938091985.1 uncultured Acidimicrobiales bacterium
TTCGATCCAGGTGTAGGCCTCGTGGAAGCACGGAGGCGTGACTCGCTCGCCGTCGACCAGTTCGCCGGCGAGGAAGTTCAGGAAGAACATGTGGCTTCCGGGCGCAGCCGCCGTCGAGTGATAACCCTTGGTGACCAGGGCGCAGTCGCCGTCGCCGGCGGTGAGCACCTCGTCGAACGGCTCGTCCACACGCCAGTTGCGGTGCATGCAGAATCCATCCGACGGGTCGAGCCGGAAGTAGTAGGTCTCCTCGAGATACGGCGATCCGTCGAACCCGTCGTGACAGTGCGGCGGCCACCCGGACCATGAGCCGCGGGGTACGTAGACCTCGTAGAGGATCAGTCGTTCGGCAGGTATCGGCGGAGCCAGCACGTGGTTGACCTGGCGCATCGCCGCACCACCGCCGCGAACCTCGCTCTTCATGTCGGTCGGGGCGAAGATGCGAGCCGGGTGCAGGCCCTCCGCAGGGGCGCTGCCGATTGCGAACTCGAAGCCGTGCTCGGCGACCACCTCGATCTCCACGCCCGGCGGGGCGTAGGCAACATGGGGCATCTGCTCGAACACGCTGGTGCGACTCAACTCGACCTCGATGTCGCCCACGCGAACCCGCGCCGCACCACTGAGCGGCACGACGGCGGTCTCCTGATCGGAGAGGAGGCTCCGGTGCACGTCGCCCGGCCCCAGTTCGACAATGGAGAAGCTGAGATAGTTCCAGCCCGCGGATTCCGGAGTGACCGACATCTTCACGCCGGGCCCTTCCGATGGGCGGATCAGATGGTCGTTCATGGTCGGATCTCCTCGATGCGAACCGGGCGTCCTTCGTGCATGCTCTTCTTCGCCGCCAGCCCGATCACCAACGGCGCCCGGCCGTCGGCTCCGTTGACCGGCGGATCTTCGCCGTGTTCGATCGCCGCGACAAACGCCGTCCACTGGTCGAGATAGCTCGCGGTGTAGCGCTCGAGAAAGAAGTGCTGGAGGGGTGGACGACTGACGCCTTGAGCGTTGCCGAGCTCGGCCTGATGCTCGTGCATGTTCTCGCTCTTGGCGATGCCCTCGCTGCCGAATGCCTCGACACGTTGGTCATAGCCATAGACCGCCTGACGACTGTTGTCGATCGTCGTGATCGCACCGTTCTCGTGGGTGAGCACAACGACGGCAGTGTCGATGTCGCCGGCAGTGCCGATCGCTGGATCGACCCGAACCGCGCCGACCGCGTAGACGGACTCCACCTCGCTGCCGGTGACATAGCGGGCCATGTCGAAGTCGTGGATCGTCATGTCGTTGAAGAGCCCGCCGGAGACCTCGATGTAGGAGATCGGCGGAGGCGCCGGATCGCGGCTCGTGATCCTCACGAGATGAACGTCGCCGAGGAACCCGCTGCGCACCGCGTCGGCAACCGCCTTGTGCGAGGGGTCGAACCGTCGGTTGAAGCCGATCTGCATCGCGACTCCGGCCGAGGCGACCGCAGCCAAGCCGCGATCGACTTCGGCGAGATCGAGCGACACCGGCTTTTCGCAGAAGATGGCCCGGCCGGCCTGGGCCGCGGCGACCATGCAGTCGACATGGGTGTCGGTCGATGTGCAGATGGCCACGGCGTCGGCCTCGATGGCGAGCGCGTCCTCGAGCGTCGCTGCGACGGGCACCCCGAGCTCCGCGCCCACAGCCTGAGCCGTCTCGGCGTGCACATCGAAGACCCCGACCACTTCAGCACCGGCGATGCGGCGGTGGAGATAGTCGGCGTGCATGGAGCCGATCCGGCCCACGCCCAGAACCACAATACGAACGGTCATGCCTGCACTCCTGAGTGTTCGTCCGGCGCATAGAGCGCGGGTTTCGTCGGCAAGTCGATTCGTATCGAACCACCGGAGAGGGCCGCCTCGACCACGGCCTGCGCCGCGTAGCCGTCCCAGGCAGACGGCCCGCGGGCGACGCCCGCCTCGACCGACTCGAGGAAGTCCTGCATCTCGACGCGGTATGTGGCCAGGAACGGGCTGAACCAGTCGTCGCCGATCTCGCTCGCCACCTGGCCGGCGGCGCGCACCGCCGCCCGCAGCGGCTCGGCGGCCACCACATTGCCCCGCTCGGCGGTGACCTCGACCGAGACCTCGTAGCCCGTGGCCATGTCGTCGAATTCGACCGTCGCCACGCCGCCGTCGGCCAATCGACACGTGAGGATCACCATCCGGGTCGCGTCGTCGCGTCGCACCGTGGAGGCGATGACCTCTTCGATCTCGACTCCCGACAGCCAGCGCACCGTGTGGAGGTCGTGGATCATCGACTCGACGAGCATCTGGCGGGCGGCACGAGAACCGTCGTTCGTGTTTCGGTGCACACACCGAATGTGCTGCACCTGCCCCAACTCGGCCAGCGCCTCGGCGACCTGACGGTGACGCTCGTCGTAGACACGCATGAAACCGAGTTGGACGAGGCGGCGCCCGATCGCCACTTCCTGGTCGACGATCGCTCGGGCATCGGCCAACTCGACGGTGAGCGGCTTCTCGCAGAGGGTCGGCAACTCTCGTTCGAGGGCGGCCGTTACGAATGCATGATGGAAGCGGTCTGGACAGGCGATCACGAGCGCATCAGCGTCGTCGAGCATCGTGGCCGCATCGGGCACCCAGGTGGTCCCGAGGTCGTCCGCCAATTGTCGACCGGCGCGCTCATCGGGATCGCCGACCCAGGCGAGCTCGGCGCCGGCCAGCTCGCTGATGTTGCGGGCGTGACACTCCCCCATGCCACCGACACCGACAACGCCGACTCTGATCGTCACGGCTGCGGGTCGGGCGGTCGGTCGCCCAGCTCCGGACCCGGGCGCAACTCGGCGCCCACGCCCATGATCGTCTGGTCCCAGTCGAAGTCCTGCCCGGTGAGCATGCCGCTCTCCGGAGAGCAGAGGTGCACGATCGTGTGGGCGATCTCGTCGGGCTTGATGAGCTTGCCCCACGGCTGTTCGGCCTCGGCTCGTTCGAGCCAGCCGTCGGTCGCTCCCTCCCAACGACGCTGGGTCAGATCCTCGTTGGGGGTGTCCATCCATCCCGGGTTCACCATGTTCACCCGGACGTGGTGACGCATCAGGCTGAACGCCATGTTGCGGGTGGCGGCCACCAGCGCCATCTTCGATGCCGCGTAGGGCAAGAGGTTCGGTGCGCCCCCATGGCGAGCAACCGAACCGATGAGGACGATGCTGCCGTCGACCTGCTCTCGCACCATGAGCTTCGCCGATTCCTGGGCGATCAGGCAGGCGGCGCGCACGTTGAGCGCCATCATGTCGTCCCAGAGTTCGGCCGTAGAGTCCCAGACCGAACCACGGTCGGTCTTCGCCGCACAGTTGATCGCGGCATGGACCGTGCCGAAGGCATCGTCGACTGCGGCGAGACATGCAGCGGGCGCTTCGGGCTCGTAGAGATCGGCGCCCACGAACACCGCGCGGCACCCATCACCGGTGAGCGACTCGGCCGCGGCCTGGCCCTTCACTTCGTCGCGGCCGACCAGCGCAAGGCCCCTGGCGCCCTTCTTCTTGAGGAGCGACGCGACGGCGTATCCGAGACCTTGGCTTCCGCCCGTGATCAACGCCACCCGTCCGTCGAAGCTCATGGCTACCAGCCGACTCGCTGCTGGCTCTTGCCCTCGTCGAGTTCTGCCCGAGCGTCGACAACCGACTGGAGCGACGACACCTCAGGAACGCCGACCTCCCACCATGCGCCACCCTCGGTCCACGAGTTCTGGTGGGTCTGCATCGCAATGACGGTGGTGCGATCGGCGGTCTTGGCTCGACGCCACGCCGCCTCGAGCTCATCGATCGTCGAGACCGTCTCCGCGTTGCAGCCCATCGCCGCAGCGTTGGCCGCGAAGTCGACGCGGACCTCTTCAACGATCTTGGAGTCGGCGAGCAGATTGTTGAACGGCTTGCCGCCCTGATTGACCTGAAGGCGGTTGATCACGGCGAAGCCGCCGTTGTCGCACACGATGACGATCATCTTGTGACCTGACAGCACCGAGCTGTAGAGGTCGCTGTTGAGCATCATGTAGGAGCCATCGCCCACAAACACGGTGACGTCCTTGTCGGGCATGGCCATCGCCGCTCCCCAACCGCCGGAGATCTCATAGCCCATGCATGAGAAGCCGTATTCACAGTCGAAGCTGTTGAGGGCCTTTGCCCGCCAGCCGTTGTTGACCTCGCCGGGGAACCCGCCGGCAGCGGCCAGAGCGAAGTCTTCCGGTCCAGCCATGCGGTCGATCGCGCCCACGACCTGCGCGTAGGTGGGCGGATGCCCTTCCTCGCCGCCGTCGAGTGCGGCGATCTTGTCGATGTAGGCGTGGTACTGCGCAGTCTCGGCAGCCGCGGTGCCGCTCCAGTCATCGCCCGAGCGATAGCGGCCGAGAAGTCCGGTGAGCTCGGCGAGGCTTTCTCGGGCGTCGCCGGTGACCGGAAGCGAGAAGTGCTTGGTGGCATCGAAGCGAGCGACGTTGACCCCGACAATGCGAACCGATTCGTTCTTGAAGACCGTCCACGAACCAGTCGTGAAGTCTTCGAGTCGCGTGCCGACCGCCACGACCACGTCAGCCGCTCCCGCCAGCGCGTTGGCCGACTCGCAGCCGGTGACCCCGATCGGTCCGGAGTTGAGTGGGTGCGACGCCAGTAGCGATGCCTTCCCGGCGACCGTCTCGACGACGGGAATGTTGTGCGTCTCCGCGAACGCAGTGAGCTCTGCCTCGGCGCCGGAGTAGTGCACCCCGCCGCCACAGATGATCAATGGCTTCTTTGCGCCGGCGATGGCATCGGCGGCCGCGGCGAGTTGGCCCCGATCGGCACGCGGTCGAGCGATCTCGTGCACCGTGCGTTCGAAGAAGCGAACCGGGAAGTCGTAAGCCTCGGCGCCGACATCTTGCGGGAGCCCGATGAAGGCCGGACCGCACGTCGCCGGATCGAGCATCGTCTGCACCGCGTGGGGCAACGACGACACGACCTGTTCGGGCTTCATGATCCGGTCCCAGTAGCGGGTGACCGCACGGAACGAGTCGTTGACCGTGGTCGACGGTTCGCCGAAGTGCTCGACCTGCTGGAGCACCGGATCGGGCAGACGACTCGCGAATGTGTCGCCCGAGATCAGCAACAACGGCAGACGGTTGGAGTGCGCCACGCCGGCGGCGGTCACCATGTTGGTTGCGCCCGGTCCGACTGATGAGCTGGCGACCATGATCTGGCGACGCCGCACCGACTTGGCGTAGGCAGTCGCAGCCAGCGCCATGCCCTGCTCGTTCTGGCCCCGCCACGTCGGGAGTTCGTCCTTGTGCTGTTCGAGTGCGTGACCGAGGCATGTGACGTTGCCGTGACCGAAGATCGCGTAGACACCCGGAAAGAGGGGCTGCTCGGTCCCGTCGATCATCGTGCGCTGCGCGATGAGGTACCGAACGATCGCCTCTGCGGTGGTGAGCCTGATCGTTTCCATCATCCCTCCCGGGGAACGAGACGTTCGACGGACTCCCACTTCTCGCTCTCCCACGAGCGGAGGAGGGCGTCCTGAACGCTGACGTAGTCGATGGCCTCGGCGAAGCCGGGCTGATGCTGCGCGCCGGCCGCGACGGACGACAAGAATTCGTAGTCCTCGATGACCTTCAGG
>CALKOE010000209.1 GCA_938091985.1 uncultured Acidimicrobiales bacterium
GTCGGTTCCTGGAGTCGACTCCCGGCGGTCATTCCATACGGTGCGGACACGGGAAGTACCGTACGGGCTTTCGCCGACCGGAGGCTTCCCCGGGCATGACCACGCCAACCGATCTTGCCGACCGACTACTTGAGCTGACCGAAACTGTTCTGATCGATCTCGAGTCGAATCACGCGCCCGGACTCGAATTGCCGCGGGTGTTCGGCGGCTACGTCGTCGGTGCCGATGCTCGGGCCGATCTCGCATTCACGCTCGGATTGCTCCACTCGCACGGCGTCGAGTCGGTGGCCGGCGTGGACTGTGCCGCGACAGCACTCGAGATCGTGCGCCGTCTCGACGGCCCGACCACACACAGCTTCTACTCGTACCGCGCCGCTGAGACCGTGCTCCGACTCGGCGGCCTCGTCGACAACCCGCGGCTTGCCGCTTGGACCGACGCCGACCACGCCAACGTCGAGGCAGCGATCGACTCGACCTCGATGCTGACGATGCTCGACGACGGCTCGCTGCCGAACAACTTCGCGGTCGTGTTGACCCGTTGTGAGATCGCCCGCCGAGCGCTCGGCCGTCTACCGACCGAGAACCGACTCGACGAATTGCTCGACAAGCTCAGCGGCCTCTTCGGCGGATTGCCCTACGGCTGGTGGGACGACTTCGGCGGTGCGAACTACGACATGTACACGCCCGACGTATACCTCTTCGCAGAACCGTTCGCCGATGAACTCGGCGATTCCTGGGCACGAGGGCTGACCTCCGTCCTCGATGACCTCGCTGACGTTGCGACCCCCGGTGGGGCTGTGTCGTGGGGACGCTCGACCGGAGCGTTGGGCGTGGTGATGAACGTCGAACTCGGCGCCACCGCGGCCGGGCGAGGCCTCGGCGAGGACATCGCAGGCTGGCTCGGGAAGGCAGACCTGGCGACCACGGCGCTGAGCGGTTGGTTCGCCGACGGCCTCGTCTCGTCGCACCAGCGGCGCATGACGATGAGCTATCGCGGCCCCGAACGGCGGCTGCAGATGACACTCGATCTACTTGGCAAGCTGCTGCAGGCAGCCACCGAACTTCGCCACGCAGACCCGTTGGAAGCCGCGACTCCGGCCGCGAGCTTCGCCTCGGTCGACCGGATGGTCCGCTTCGAAGACGAGCGAAACGCCGGCGTGTGGGCCCATCGACGCGGTGGCCTGGACTTCGTTCTCCCCTTCGTGGGCGGCATGTGGGGCGACTATGCGCCGTCGCCTCGCTGGCCGGGCCGTTTCGAGGTCGCGGTCGAGTCGGGCCGTCACATCGGATGGCTTCCTGTTGTGCACGCCGACGGCACGGTGCGCACGGTCAACAGCGTCCCGAGCGAACTGCACCACGAACCCGGCGCAGTCACCGTCACCCACGACTACTTCTCGAGCCTCGACTTCGGCGCGAGTGATGCGGGCAAGGTGCCGATCACCGGGCGACGCGCCGCCACGTATCGCATCGACGGCCGGTCGTTGGTGATCGACGACACGATCACGTTCGATCGAGATCCCGCCACGATCGACGCGGTGGTGGTCGACATTCCAGAGGTGAAGGGCCAGCCGCTCCAGGTGGAGTTCACCTCCGACGATGCGCACACGGCAACCGTGGTCGACACCACCGGGATGCAACAACACCGCTCGTTCTGGAACGAGCATTCCCGCACTCACGAACTCGTCCTGGAGCCAGCGGCGTCGCTGAGCTATCGCTGCCGGATCACGCCGCCGCTGCGAGTGGCCAGCACTGCGCACGGTCATTGGTACGACGCAAGCCTCTGGGGCCCAGTCGGAGATCGCATCGTCGAGTCGGCCGCTCCCCTGAGCGACGCCGGTGCATTGTCGGCGTTCGACGTGGCCCACATCCATTGGCCGGAGTGGACGAGCGGGCTTCGGCCTGAGGACGCCCGGCGGACCATCGACACACTTCGTGCCGCGGGTGTCGCGATCTTCTGGACGCAACACAACCGCGTGCCCCATGCCGCACAGGACGCAACCGAGATCTACGAGATCTGGGCGTCGGAGGCCGACGTGGTCGTGCACCACAGCGACTACGGCCGAACCGTGATGGAGGCCAACTACAACTATGGCGACCACACGGTCCACGCGGTGATCCCGCATGGCCATTGGCAACACATGCTCGAACCGATGCGGCCGGCCGGTGGTCGCGAAGGGGCAGAGGCGCTGCAGGGAATGGAGCCCACCGGGCTACGGCTCGGTGTGGTCGGAGCCCCGCGCGTCCAGAAGGACACGCAACTCGTGATCGACGCGGTGCACGCCAGCGAGCGTGACGACATCGAACTCTGGTGTTGGTCCGTGCGCGACGAGGAGATCCCCAACGACCCCCGTATCCATGCGTCGCCGTACCGGATGACGGAGCATCACGTCTACGCCCAACGGCTGTTCACCCTCGATGCGCTCGTACTTCCCTTCACTGAAGGGATGCTCACCACCGGCACGATCGGTGACGCTATCGGTGCGGGAATTCCGGCCCTTTGCTCGTCCTGGGGCTACCTGCGTGAGGCCATGGGCGATGCCGGCATCTACTACGGCGACAGCCGCGAGGAGTTGACCTCATGCATCGACTCATTGA
>CALKOE010000210.1 GCA_938091985.1 uncultured Acidimicrobiales bacterium
TTCACCGCGCCATCGGCGATCTGGCTGTTGACCAGCGGGTGAGCCTCGAGGGCAGCCGCAGCAGCAGCGATCACGTAGTCGGTGAATCCCGGCTTCGTCTCGTGTCGGCCGCTGCTTCGGTCAGCGATCACCGCTTCCATGACCGCGTCCATCGTCAGCGTGAGCTGCGCCATCTCGCGCAGCGATGCGTGCATCCGGTTTGCGATCGTTCCGCGCATGCCCGACATCGGGATCGATGACGACGGCGTCTGCAACAGCGGGAGTTCCACCGGCGCTGCCTGGGCACCACCGACGGCCGCAGCGGCGAGGTGTTCTCGCACGTGGCGAGCGACGTCCTCGCGGCCAACCCGCGGCTCGGGACCGTGAGCGACGACCTCGGCCAGCTCGACGCCGAGGAGTTCGGCCAGCTGCCGGGCGGCCGGAGTAGCGGCCACGTCGGCGCTCACCGGCGCGGCGACCACGTCCTCGGAGACGATGCGACCACCGGGGCCAGTGCCGCGTACTCGTGAGAGATCGATGCCGCGCAGCGCGGCGATCCTCTTTGCGTTGGGCGAGGCGAGCAGCAGGGCGTCGTCCTCCCAACGCCGGATGTGAATGTTGGCCGGGGCGATGCCCACCTCGTCGAGTCGGCCACCGAGCCCCAGGTGATCGAGCACTCGGGCCGCGTTGGGCGACACCTGCACGCCGGCGCCGACCTCGCCGAACTCGGACGCTCGCTCGATGATCTCGACGTCGTGACCCCGGCGATGCAGGCAAACTGCCGCCGTCAAGCCACCGATTCCGCCACCCGCGATCACGATTCTCATGAGCGCACCCTATTTCCCTAGGGTGACGTCATGATCGAAGTCACCAACGACGGCCGAGTCCGCACCATCACGCTCCAGCGCCCGGAGGCAAAGAACGCAATGAGCGTTGCGATGTGGGACGCCACGGCTCAGGCCTTTCTCGACGCGCAGGACGATTCGTCAGTTGCCGTTGTGGTGCTGACCGGGAGCGGCGACTCGTTCTCCGCCGGGCAGGACGTGATCGAGATGGGCCGTATGGCAATGGGCGAGAAGATCGAGGCCACCCATGGCTTCGCCGGTCTCACCCGGATCCTCATCGACTTCCCCAAGCCCTTGGTGCTGGCCGTGAACGGCATGGGCCTCGGCTTCGGCGCAACCATCCTCGGCGTGGCCGACCTCGTGTTCATGTCGAGCGAGGCTCGCCTCAAGTGCCCGTTCACCACCCTCGGCGTGGCCCCTGAGCTGGCCAGCAGCGTCACGTTTCCCAACCTGATCGGCCGACAGAACGCGGCGTGGGCCCTGATGAGCGCCGAATGGCTCACGGCCGACGAGTGCAAGGAGATGGGGCTCGCCTACAAGGTCTGCGCCCCCGACGAGTTGATGGACGTGACGATGACCCACGCCCTCACGCTCGCGTCGCGCCCGATCAGCTCGCTGGTCGCGTGCAAGCGCACCATCGTCGGCCCGCTCCAGCCGCTCATGCACGAAGCCCACGAACGGGAGAACGGCGAGTTCGCCGTCCTCATGGGCGCCCCAGCCAACATCGAAGCCATGACCGCCTTCGCCGAAAAGCGTCCCCCCAACTTCGACGGCATCGACTAGTCCGCTACAACCGGAGTCTGAACCCCGCTACAACTCGCTCGGGGGTACGGGAGCGCAATAGGTTGGGCAGATGGCTGACGCATACATCATCGACGCATGCCGGACCCCGCGCGGGATCGGCAAGCAGGGCAAGGGCGCACTCTCTCACCTCCCTCCGCAGCACCTGGGCCGCACGGTGCTCGAGGCACTGCGCGATCGCAATGGGTTCGACACCGCCGATGTCGACGATGTGGTGTGGGGCACCAGCTCTCAGGTGTCCGAACAGTCGGGTGACCTCGGCCGGATGGCCGCGCTCGACGCCGGCTACGACGTCACCGCCAGCGGCGTGACCCTCGACCGCTTCTGCGGCTCTGGCATCACCGCCACCAACTTCGCGGCCAACGCAGTGATGGCCGGCATGGAAGACCTCGTCGTATCCGGCGGCACCGAGATGATGTCGCTGCCCAAGAAGGGAATGATGCCGATGGGTGCCGGCAACGCCCACCTGCAGGAGCTGCATCCGCAGAGCCACCAGGGCGTGTGTGCCGACGCGATCGCCACGATCGAAGGAATCTCCCGCGAGGCGCTCGATGCCCACGCAGCCGAATCGCAACGTCGGGCCGACGTGGCGATCAAGGAAGGCCGATTCGAGAAGAGCCTCATTCCTGTCCTCAACCTCGACGGCACTGTGGCTCTCGATCATGAAGAGTTCCCGCGGCCTCAGACCACCGCCGAGTCACTCGCCGCGCTGGCTCCCAGCTTCCCGGCCGTAGCCGACTACCGCCACACGGAAGATGCCAAGACATTCCGCGAGCTCATCAACCAGCGGTACCCCGACGTCGACATCCAACACGTCCACCACGCAGGCAATTCTTCCGGCGTGGTCGACGGTGCCGCAGCGATCCTCATGGCGAGCGAGATCTACGCCAAGGCCCACGGGCTCACACCCCGAGCCCG
>CALKOE010000211.1 GCA_938091985.1 uncultured Acidimicrobiales bacterium
AGAAGCCGACGGCGCCGTCGGCAACCGCCTGCCCGGCGATCTCGCCGATCTCCGCGAGTTCGGCATCGGTGGGCATCTCATCGGACAGCGACCGCTCCCCCATCACGTGGTAGCGGGCCGCGCAGTGGCCGACCAAGCCCACCACGTTCAACGCGGGATCGAGGCCTTCGACCGCATCGAGGTACTCGCCGTAGGTGGACCAGTTCCACGGCAGGCCGCTGAGGATCGCGTCCTTTGGGATGTCTTCGACCGACTCCATCATCTCGGCGAGGTACTCGCGGTTCTCCGGCTTCACCGGAGCGAAGGTCACACCACAGTTCCCGATCATCGCGGTGGTGATGCCGTGCCAACTGGCCGACGTCATCATCGGATCCCAACCGATCTGCGCATCGAGATGAGTGTGGAGATCGACGAACCCCGGGCTGACGATCTTTCCGGACGCGTCGATCTCGCGGTCGCCCGTCTCATCGACGAGGTCACCGATCGCCGTGATGCGGTCACCATCGATCGCAACGTCAGCGGAGATCGGATCAGCCCCGGTGCCGTCCACCACGGTGCCGCCTCGGATGATCAGTTCATGAGCCATCCGGCGAGATTACGTCGAGACGGCTCGCACAGTGAACTGCTCCGCCAGTGGGGGCGTCAATCGCCTCCCACTGGCGGACAGTGCTCAGCTGTTGAAGAGGTCGATGCCGCAGTCGGCGAGGTCGCCCATCAGGGAGAAGATTCCGGACGCGCCAGACTCGTCGCCGCTGAACTCGGCGAGAAAGAGGTCTTTCAACACATCTTCGGTGAAGACGCCGCGCACACAGTCGGTCTGCACTCCATCGAGATCGCCGAGCTCCATCTGCTCCACGAAGTTGTTGGTGAGGTCCATGCAGCCGAACATGTTGTCGACCACAGATCGGGCCTCGCCTTCAGTCCACTCGATCTCGTCGAGTGCAGCGACGTTCGACTCCGAGACGCCGAGGGCCGTGAGACGGTCCTTGCCGATTGTTCCGACCACGTTGCCGACGAAGCACTCGGCCTCGCCTCGATCGGTCGTGATTCCGTCACCGTCGGACATGATGTCGTCAACAATGGCCTGCACCAACGGGTCGTCCGCCGACGCCGCGCTGCCACTACCGCTGTCATCGCCACAGGCAGATGCCAAGAGAACAAGGCTGGCCAGCACCGCCACGATCTTCAGGGTCTTCGTCATCTTCAGTTTCCTCTCGCCGTTCGCCCCGCTCGGAGCGACCAACAAGACTGGCGCTCGGACCGGCTCGGAGGGTGGATCTCCCTCATCCGCCCGGCCGAGCCGCTACGCGTCGGCCTGAGCGAGGAAGAGCTCCGCGGCGTCTTCGAGTTCCTGCGCCGACTGCTCGTAGGGGTTCCATCCGTTCTTCCATGCGATGAGTTCGGAGAACCAGATGTGTTCGAGCGAACGAATGATCTTGTCGCGCTGGTCAGCCGGGAACTCGTCGGTGAACGCGGAACGCAGCATCGCGCTGAACGCCACGTGGAGGGCCTGCTGACTGGCCGCACCGTGCGGCCCCTCGGCCACGAGCCCACCGATCAACGCCGCGCTGATCTGATGGTTGTCGGCCATTCCGCGGGTGGTGCGGCGCAAGATGTCGAGCACCCGCTCCAACGTGGTGTCGCCCTCGGCCGGACGCCGAGCGATCGAATCCTCGAGCACCGACAACCACTCGGTCATCGACTCGGCGAGAAGATGATCCTTCGAAGTGAAGTAGTGGTAGACGGTGCCGAGGGCAACCTCGGCCCGTTCGGCCACCTCTCGCATCTGTACACCGTCGTATCCGCCCTCGGCCGCCAACTCGAGCGCCGCGCGCAGGACGCGCTGACGCCGCTCCGCCTGTTTCTCGGTGAGTGGCCGCGCATCGGACATGCCCGAAATGGTACGGGCCGCGACGCTGGCATACCGTGCTCGCCGTGAAGATCGACGCAGGCATCATGGGCGACCTCTCCGGCGCGGCGGCTCGGGCCGCCGACCTCGCAGCGACCGGACTCGACGGACTGTTCACCTTCGAGGGCAACAGCGACGTGTTCTTTCCACTCGTCCACGCGACCGATCTCGACGTCGACCTCTACACCAACGTGGCGATCGCCTTCCCACGTTCACCGATGCACCTCGCGTACCAAGCCTGGGATCTGCACCGAGCCAGCGGCGGACGGTTCGCGCTCGGCCTCGGCACGCAGATCAAGCCCCACATCGAACGGCGTTACTCGTCGACCTGGGGCAAACCCGTCGCCCGCATGGTCGAGCTGATCGAAGTACTCCACGCGATCTGGGACAACTGGATCGACGGCACCAAGCTCGATCACCGCGGCGAGTTCTACCGGGCCGACCTGATGACGCCGCTCTTCGTCCCGCCCGAACTCGGCTTCCCACGACCCGAGATCTGGGCCGGAGCGCTCGGCCCGCGCATGACCGAAGCCATGGCCCATCACGCCGACGGCATCGTCATTCATCCGTTCAACACCGGCGGATTCTTGGCGGAACGAACGATGCCGATGATCGAAGCAGGCCTCGAAGCCGGCGGCCGCAGCCGTGACGACTTCACGCTCAACGTCGGATGCATCGCGAACCCCTGCCTCACCGATGAGGAGTACGAACGAGCCTCCACCGCGATGCGCTTCAACCTGGCGTTCTACGGCTCGACTCCCGCGTACCGAGTCACCCTCGACCATCACGGACTCGGCGATCTCCAGCCCAAACTGCGGGAGGTCACGAAGTCAGGCGACTGGTCGACCCTCGGCGATCTCATCGACGACGACGTCCTCGATCTGCTCGCTGTGCGCGGCACTCCCGAGGAATGCGCGACTCGCCTCACCGAGGAATACGGCGGACTCGCCGACCGTCTGTCACTGACGGTCTCGACGGCGAGCAACGATGCGCTCGCTGCCATGCTCTCGGCGCTCAACCGCCATCCGGTATCCACAGCTGACTAGGGCCGCAACCATGCACAGGATCCTGGCAATGGCGGTAATGACCCTCACATTGGTGGCGGCTGGATGTGGCGACGACGGCGGATCTGGCGCCGGTCGATTCGGGCCCGGAGGCCTCGACGACAGCGCAGGAAACCTGCAATCAGATGCCGAGGAGATC
>CALKOE010000212.1 GCA_938091985.1 uncultured Acidimicrobiales bacterium
GGGAAGTGACGGTCGTGGAGGTCGTGGTGCCTACGGTTGTAGACGTGGTGGGCGGGGTGGTGGTGGCCGGCGGGGGAGAGGTCGTCACCGGCGGCGCGGTGGTCGCCGGTGGCGTGCTTCCCGGGAGCTGCAGGAATCGGTGGGTCGTGTAGAGGGCTGAGTCCTTCCACACGACGCCCACGCCGATCTGCGTGAACGACGGGTCGATGATGTTGGCGTAGTGGCCGGAGCTGGCGACGAACGCGTCGACCAGCACCTGCACATTGGCACCCACGCCGACGTTCTCGCCGAGCTTCGACCACGGTCCCGAATAGCCGGCACTGATCGGGCTCGCGTGGAAGATCTCACCGGCATCGGCCATCACCTGGGCATGGCCTCGTGACAGATTCGACAACTCGACGTTGACCGTGAACGCCGGGAGTCCTTGACTTGTCCGCACCTGATTCAGAGCGGCGACAAAGGCGGACTCGTCGCCAGCTGATGCCGCGACCGGTTCGGCCGGTCGCCAAAGCAGCGAGCCGACGACAGCGAGGGCGGCAACAACGACGAAAACGATCCGACGCGGGTTGCGTTGGCGACGGGTATCCGGGGCGCGGTGCATGACACCTTCCCTTCGGCCGGTGAGACGGATCCTTGAGTCGACCAACGCCGGTGGGTCGAGGTCGTGGCATCATCTGCCCCGTGAATCTCGCGACCCTGCTCGAAGACCATCCCGGCGACCGAACAGCGTTGGTAGCTGCTGGTGATCGAATCAGCTACGGCCGGCTGCGCGACGAGATCGACGCCACCCGCGGCGTGCTCTCTCGTCTCGGCCTTCAGGAAGGGGATCGCATCGCGATCCTCTGCGGTACGAACCCTCGCTTTGTGCGGGCCTGGTTCGCCATCATCGGCGCCGGCTTCGTGGCGGTGCCGCTGAACCCGCAGGCACCGACCCCAGAGGTCGAACGCGAGCTCGTGTCGGTTGGCGTGCGCGCGGTCATCGCCGGTCCCGCCGGCATCGCCGCCCTCTCTTCGCTCGACCGGGCGCGAGTGCCAAGCCTCGAGTTCGTCTTCGCACCCGAGGGAACTGATTTCGACGGAGCGGTCGATCTCGACGAGGCAATGCAGTTCGACAATGGCGCTCCCATCGTCGAACGCGACGACGACGACCTCTGTGCCCTGCTCTTCACGAGCGGCACAGCGGGCAGCCCGAAGGCGGCCAAGCTCAGCCACGGCAACTTCGCAGCCAATCTCCGCCAGATGATGTCTCGCCCCGATCAGGTGACCCGGCCCGACGACGTCTCGATCTGCGTCGTGCCGATGTTTCACGTGCTCGGGCTGAACTCCATCCTCAACCTCGCGATGTGGGTGGGTGCCACGCTCATCCTCGTCGAGCGGTTCGACCCTGCGTCGATGATCGATCTCATCGCCGACGAGCGGGTGACGGTGTTGGCCGGCCCGCCGACGATGTGGTCGGCGCTGACCCATGTCGACGATGCCGACCCCGCCTCTTTCGCGTCACTGCGACTGGCCGTCTCCGGTGCCGCCGCCATCCCCGACCGTGTGGTGCACGACGCCCGCGACCGGCTCGGTTTCCGCATTCATGAGGGCTACGGCCTCACCGAGGCGAGCCCGTCAGTCTCGATTGCGTCGGGCGACGATCCAGTGGGCTCCATCGGCCGCCCGATCCCCGGCGTCGAGGTGCGACTGGTCGACGATGAAGGCGACGACGTTTACATCGGCGATGCCGGCGAAGTGCTCGTGCGCGGCCCCAACGTTTTCCAGGGGTACCTCGATGATCCCGACGCCACAGATCGCGTGCTCGATGCCGATGGCTGGCTTCACACCGGCGACATGGCAGTGGTGGACGACGACGGTGTGCTCTTCCTCGTCGACCGGGCGAAGGACCTGATCATCGTCAGCGGATTCAACGTCTACCCGGCAGAGGTCGAGCGGGTGCTCGAAACCCACCCCGCCGTCGCCGAGGCGGGGGTGGTCGGAGTGCCCCACCCGCACAGCGGTGAGGCGGTGAAGGCGTTCGTCGTGGTTGCGCGAGGTCACGCCGTCGAGGAGGACGACTTGATCGACTGGTGCGCCACCGAACTCGCTCGTTACAAGTGCCCGACCAAGGTCGACGTGGTCGATGAGATCCCGCGAGGGATGGGCGGCAAGGTTCTTCGGCGAGAACTGCGATAGCTACGCAGCGGTTCGGGTTGCGGCTCTGGTGCAGACCTGTCCGATCAGCACGATGAGGAAGATGCCGGCACCGACCCACATGATTCCGCCGACTGCGCCCATCTGATCACTGGTGATCGCGTTGTCGAGGGTGTCGGTCTGGTTGAAGCCGCGGTCGAGCACGCTGCCGACCATGAAGAGCACCCACCAGGCCCACATGAAGCCGGAGGGATTCGTTCCCTCTCCTCGGCCGTCATCGAGCAGTTCCTGCGTCATCTTTGCCGGACGCCAGAAGTTGAGGAACGGCACGAACCAGGCGCCGATCGCCCAGCCGGCGGCGTGTTTCGCCACGCCTCGCTGGACGAGGTTCGAGTAGGCGCGGTGAAACCAAGCCAGGAAGATGATGCCGCTCACGAGCAGGGCGACGAGGAAGATGCCGGCGAAGAGCTGCACGCGATCGTCGGCCGACACCAAGTCGTCGAAGCTCGCTCCTGACGCACCGTCGCGAAAGTCGGTCGCCACCTGGCTGCGGTCCCACTGGCTCCAGGCGAGCAGCGCGACCACGAGCGTGCTCACGCCGACCGCAATCTGCGCAGCTCTGCCGAGTTCGCCGATCGGGCGGGCCGGCTGAGCCGGCTGGGCCGGCGGCGGTGGGGGCTGGGGGATCTCGCCGCTGTTCGGTCCGTCTGGGGTGTCCGTCATTCCCTGCCTTTCGCTGCGCCATGCATAGTCGGCTCGCGAACTACGCGCTCGTGCGCTTGTGAAAACGTTCACGAATTCCGTACCGTGGGGGTGTGGCTACAGGACACATCCCCGAGGCGACGGTCGCCCGACTGCCGGTCTACCTGCGCAGTCTCACCGAGCTTGCCGCCGCCGGTGACGCCACCACCTCGTCTGATGTCCTGGCTGAGCGTGCGGGTGTCAACCCGGCGAAGGTGCGCAAGGACCTGAGCTATCTCGGCACCCATGGCACCCGCGGTGTCGGCTACGACGTCCGCCACCTCACCTTCGAGGTCAGCCGTGCCCTTGGTGTCGCCAACACCTGGCCCGTGGTGGTGTGTGGACTGGGAAACCTGGGTCGGGCGCTCGCGAAACACACAGGATTCACCGAGCGCGGGTTCCCGGTCGTCGCCGCGGTCGACATCGACCCGGCCATCACCGGCACCACCGTCGACGATGTTCCCGTCCACTCGCCCGACCAGATCGCCGAGCTCGTGGCGGCCCACGGGGTTGCCATCGGGGTGATCGCCACGCCGGGCAATGCCGCGCAGGAGACCGCCGATCTTCTCGTGGCCGCCGGCGTGCGCTCGATCCTCGACTTCAGTTCGACAGTCGTGACCGTGCCGGACCACGTCGAGGTCCGTACAGTTGACCTGTCGACCGAACTCCAGATCCTCGGGTTCCATCTCCACCAGGATCTCCCGCCAGAGGTTGGCAAAACTCCCTGATTTCCGTCACCCTGGAGTCAGTTCGCGACCCGCGTTCTTCTCCTCCGTCCCGCAAGGTCTGCTTTCGTGTCGATCGTCGCCATCGGTTGCAATCACCGGTCGACTCCGCTCGCCAAACTCGAGCGGATGACCATCGCGTCCGACGACATGTCGAAGGCGCTCTCCGGTCTGGGTGAAGCCGACCACCTCTCCGAGGTGGTCGTGATCTCGACCTGCAACCGGATCGAGGTCTACGCCTTCGCCGAGCGTTTCCATGGCGGCTACCAAGACGTTCGTGAGTTTCTCGCTCGCCATGCCGGACTCGCCCCGGAGGAGGTCGCCGACCACCTCTATGCGCACCACGATGCGGAAGCCGTGCGCCACCTCTTCTCCGTGGCCGCTGGACTCGACTCGGCAGTGGTCGGAGAACACGAGATCCTCGGCCAGGTTCGCGACTCCTGGGAGATGGCCCGTACCGAGGGCACGATCGGGTCGATGCTCGGCGGGCTCTTTCGCCACGCGGTCGAAACCGGCAAGCGGGCTCGCACCGAAACCTCCATCGCCCGTGGGATCGCATCGGTCTCGCAGGCCGCAGTCGCCCTTGCCGATGATCGCACCGGCGGCATCAGCGGCCGAACGGTGCTGGTGATCGGTGCCGGCGAGATGGCAGAGGGCACGGTCAAGTCGCTCGCCAAGGCCGGTGCCGCCGAGGTCATGGTGGCCAACCGCACGTGGGAGCGAGCCGTTTCGCTTGCGGCTGCGTGCGACGGTCGGGCAGTTCCGCTCGACCAGCTGAGCGAGGCGCTCTTGCGCGTCGACGTTCTCGTCACCACAACCGGTGCCCAAGACCTGATCCTCGAAGCGGCCGACATCAACTCCCTCGCCGACCAGCGTGACGAGCGGGGCCTCGTGATCGTCGATGTCGCCGTTCCCCGTGATGTCGACCCCGCCGCCCGGCAAATTCCCGGCGTGACGTTGCTCGACATGGACGACATCGGTGCGTTCATCGACAAGGGTCTCGAGGGGCGCAACAACGAAGTCGAGAGTGTCCGAGCGATCGTCGACGCTGAGGTCGACCGCTACCAGGCCATGGTCTCCGCCCGCGAGGTCGCCCCGCTCATCTCCGACCTGCGGCTCTCCGCCGAACACGTGCGGACGGCCGAACTCGACCGCTTCTCGGCCAAACTCGCCGCTCTGGGACCCGCCGAGCGTGAGGCTGTCGAGGCGCTCACCAAGGGCATCGTCAACAAGCTTCTCCACGAACCGACCGTCCGGCTCAAGGGCGCGGCGGGCCGTGCTCGTGGCGAGCGGTTGGCCGAGTCGCTTCGCGACCTGTTCGACCTCTGAGGCCTCGACCGTGACCTTGCGGGCGGCCACTCGAGGAAGCGCTCTCGCGCGCTGGCAGACCCGCCACGTCGGCGCATTGCTCACCGCGGGGCCTCATGGTGCCGGGGTCGAAGAGGTGATCGTGTCGACGCTCGGCGATCGCGACAAGACCACACCGCTGCACGAGATCGGCGGCAAGGGAGTGTTCGTCAAGGAAGTTCAGGCTGCAGTGCTCGACGGCCGAGCTGACCTCGCGGTCCACTCCGGCAAAGACATGCCGGCGGAGGTCCCCGACGGTCTCGTGCTCGTGGCCATTCCCGAGCGGGCCGACGCCCGCGATGCACTCGTCGGTTGTCGCTGGGACGACCTGGCACCGGGCGCCCATGTCGCAACGGGATCGGTGCGGCGGCGCGCCCAGATGGCATGGCACCGACCCGATCTCCGCTTCTCCGAGCTGCGCGGCAACGTGCCCACTCGCATGGAGAAGGCGGCCGATTTCGACGCCATCGTGGTTGCTGCTGCAGCGATCGACCGGCTCGAGCTTTCTGCCGAGATCATCGACCGGCTCGATCCGGTCGTGATGCTGCCGCAGGTCGCCCAGGGCGCACTCGCGATCGAATGTCGCTCCGACGATCATGCGACGATCGCCGCGCTCGCGACGATCGACCACGCCGACTCGCGCCGAGCGGTCGATGCCGAACGTGCATTCCTCTCCGAGTTGGGCGGCGACTGCGACCTGCCTGCCGGAGCCCACGCGGTGCTCGTCGGTGACGAGATCGAAATTGTGGCCATGCTGTCGTCACTCGACGGTCGTGTCTTGATCCGCGAGCGCCGGCGCGGTGACGAACCCGATGCGCTTGGTCGGGCGGTCGCTCGGTTCCTGCTCGACGATTCGGGCGGAACAGACTTGCTGTCGGACGCTCGATGAGCGATCTCCCGCTCGACAGCGTGCGGGTGGTGGTCACCCGTTCGAGGGAACAGTCCGCAAGCCTCATCGACGCACTGGAGGAGCTCGGTGCGACCGCCGTGCCCATCCCGGTCATCGAGATCACTGATCCACCCGACGGCGGTGCGGCACTTCGATCTGGGCTCGCGGCACTCCGAGCCGGCGACTGGTTGGTGATCACCAGCCCCAACGGCGCGACCCGTGTCGCCGCGGCGCTCGATGGCCGACCGCTCGCTGCCGGTGTGTCTACCGCGGTGATCGGGCCGGGCACGAAGGCTCGGGCCGAAGCCGCCAGCCTCACGGTGGACCTCGTCCCGTCATCATCGATCGCAGAGGGGCTGCTCGAGGTTCTTCCGCTGCCCGCAGCGGGCGGTGGCACCATGCTCCTGGCTCGGGCCGAACAGGCGCGCTCGCTGCTGCCCGACGGTCTACGGGCCCGAGGATGGACCGTCGACGACATCCCCGCGTATCGCACGGTGGCCGTGCCGGTCAGCCCCGACGATGTCGAGGCGTGTCGTCACGCTGATGTCGCCGCGTTCACCTCAGCTTCGACCGTGCGCCACCTCGTCGAGGGGGTCGGTCGGGAGAACCTCCCGCCGGTGTTGGCCTGTATCGGCCCGGCAACGGCGGACCAGGCGGCTGCACTCGATCTCACGGCCCATGTCGAAGCGCAGGACCACACGATTCCGGGTCTTGTCGATTCGATCGCGGCGGCGATTCCGCAGATGGTGTTGCTCCGGCCCGAACCTGCGGCCGCCGCCGATTCGCAGTGGATGCTCGAGCAGTACTTCGCAGAGATCGATGAGCGGTTCGACTCGGGTCTCGATCGCGACAACGTGCTCACGACCGACCTTGACGAGATCACTCCGCCCGCCGGTCTGTTTCTGGCCGGCCGTCTGGGCGGCCAACCGGTGGCCTGCGGTGTGCTGAAGATCGTGGAGCCCGGTGTCGCCGACATCAAGCGGATGTGGGTGAGCGAGCAGGTGCGGGGCCGCGGCGTGGGGCGGCGGCTCTTGCAGCGCCTCGTTGCCGAAGCGCGAGCAATGGGACTGCGGCGAGTGCAGCTCGAAACCAATCGCGTGCTCACCGAAGCGATCGCGTTGTATCGAAGCGAGGGCTTCACAGAGGTGGACGCGTTCAACTCCGAACCCCATGCCCACCACTGGTTCGCGCTCGACTTCAGCTGACTGCCGCCCACTGAGCGTCGAGATGCGCCAATCTGGAGGGATGGCCCGCCTCAGCCCCAGTCCCGAGCGCGACGATCTCCTTCGGGTGCTCGATGAACTCGCCTCCCTCCTGCGCACCTGGGACGAGAACCGATGGGCCGACTGGATCGAGCGCGATCGGCGCCTCATCTGCGACGGTCATCCCGATGCCCTCGGCCACCTGCTTGCTGCGTTCGGCGGCATGGGCAGTCTCCGAGACCTGACCATTCACCCTGCGAACGGTCACGACATCGCCGAGGATCGTGTTCGGCCCGTCAACGACCGGCTGCGAACGATTCGAGGGGCGGCGTTCACCATGGCCACCAATCTCCGCGCCGAGGCCGAGCTGTCCTTGTGACACCGGCCGCGATCGTCTTCGACTTCGACGGCACGATCGCCGATACCGAGTGGCCCATCTACGAGGTCGCCCGTGACGCCTTCCGCGCCCACGGTCTCGACTTCGCGCTGGACGAGTGGGTGAAGGGGATCGGCCTTGCCGACAACAAGTCGCTTCCCGAGCTGTTGGAGGATGCGCTGGGTGAGGCGCCCGACCCGGCGGTGATCGAGGCGGCCGTCAAGCAGCGGGCGGGGTGGAACTCGCGAATGGCAGCGTTCCCGGGGGTCGCCGATGTGATCGCCGCGGCCAACGCCTGCTCGGTGCCGCTCGCGGTCGCGTCGAGCTCACCGACTTCGTGGGTCGAACCGCATCTCGAGCGGCTCGAGCTCCGTCACCACTTCGTTTCGATTCGCACCCGCGACCACGTCGACCGGGGCAAGCCGGCGCCCGATCTGTTTCTGGCCGCGGCGGCTGCCCTTGATGTCGACCCTTCGGGCGTGGTCGCGATCGAGGACTCGCGCCACGGCTGCGCGTCGGCAAAGGCTGCCGGCATGACGTGCGTTGTCGTCCCGAACCGGATCACGGCGCTCGACCCGCCCAACGACGCCGACCTCATGCTCGAGTCGCTCCTCGATTTTCCGTTTCGGCGCTTCGGTCTCGCCTGAGAAAAGGTCCCGAACGGACTCCACGCTGCTCGCGACCGCCTTGCTCGGTAGCCTCTCCGAGTGAGCTTTCCCCAGCGCCGTCTGCGTCGTCTCCGGCGAACCCCTGCGCTGCGGCGCATGGTGCGCGAGACGCGACTCCATCCCGATGACCTGATCGCCCCGCTTTTCGTGCGTGAAGGTATCGACGAGCCGCAGCCCATCGGGTCGCTGCCCGGTCAGTTCCAGCACTCGCGGGCATCGCTTCGAGAAGAAGTGCGCCAGTTGAAAGACCTGGGCGTTCCCGCGGTGATCCTGTTCGGTGTGCCCGAGCACAAGGACGCCGAAGGCTCTGAGGCCTGGAACCCAGACGGCGTCGTGCAGTTGGCACTCCAGGATCTTCGCGACGACCACGGCAATGACCTGGTGCTGATCGCCGACCTGTGTGTCGACGAATACACCGACCATGGCCACTGTGGCGTCCTCGACGACACCGGTCAGCCCGACAACGACGCCACACTCGAGCTCTACGAGCAGATTGCGGTTGCGCAGGCCACCGCCGGCGCCGACATCGTGGCGCCGTCGGGAATGATGGACGGTCAGGTCTTCGCGATTCGCGAGGCGCTCGACGAAACCGGATTCGACGACATCGCAGTTCTTGCCTACGCGGCCAAGTTCGCGACCGCGCTCTACGGCCCGTTCCGCGATGCAGTCGACGTGCAGATCGTGGGTGGCGGTGACCGCAAGGGCTACCAACAAGACGTCGCCAACGCCCGCGAGGCAATGGAAGAGATCCGTGAGGACATCGGAGAGGGCGCCGACATCGTCATGGTGAAGCCGGCAATGCCATATCTCGACGTGATCGCTCGGGCGCGGGCCGAGGTCGACATTCCGATCGCGGCCTACCACGTGTCGGGCGAATACGCGATGGTCCACGCGGCTGCCGAGCGGGGCTGGCTCGACCTCGAAGCAGTGGCGTTCGAACACACGCTGGCGATCAAGCGAGCGGGCGCTGATCTGATTCTCACCTACTTCGCCCGCCTCTTGCTCGAGGAGCTGCAGTGAACGATCTCACCAATGAGGCGCTGTTTGCGCGCGCTCAGGCGGTCATCCCTGGGGGCGTCAATTCCCCGGTTCGAGCGTTTGGCTCGGTGGGTGGCACGCCGTACTTCGTGGCTCGGGCCGAGGGCCCGTATGTCTACGACGTCGAGGGCACCCGCTACATCGACTACGTCCAGAGCTATGGCCCGGGCATTCTCGGCCACGCTCATCCCGCGGTGACCGCTGCGGTGAACGACGCCGCCACCCGGGGCACCAGCTATGGCGCACCCACCGAAGCTGAGGTGTTGCTCGCTGAAGAGATGTGCGCCCGGATCCAGGGCATGGAGATGGTGCGGATGGTCTCGTCGGGCACTGAGGCCACGATGACCGCCATCCGGCTGGCCCGTGGCGCTACCGGCCGTGACCGCATTCTGAAGTTCGCCGGCAACTACCACGGCCATTCCGACTCGCTCCTGGTCGCCGGCGGTTCCGGCGTGGCCCAGCAGGGACTCAAGGGATCCGAGGGCGTCACCGCCGGCGCGGTGGCCGACACGATTGTCGCGCCCTACAACGTCGTCCCCGAGATCGACGACACCGTCGCTGCGGTCATCGTGGAACCTGTGGCTGCCAACATGGGCCTCATCGAACCGCAGCCGGGCTTTCTCGCCGGCTTGCGCGATGCATGCGACGCCGCAGGCGCATTGCTGATGTTCGACGAGGTCATCACCGGCTTCCGGCTCTGCCATGGCGGCGCAGCGGAATGGTTCGAAGTGCAGCCCGACATCTGGTGCTTCGGCAAAGTGATCGGCGGTGGGCTTCCGGTCGGCGCCTTTGGTGCTTCCCGAGAGATCATGTCGAACCTGGCGCCGCTCGGGCCGGTGTATCAGGCCGGCACTTTGTCGGGAAACCCGCTCGCCATGGCGGCCGGGCTCGCACAACTCCAACAACTCACGCCCGCGGCCTACGACCAGCTGACTGCGACCGCAGCCACACTGCAGGCGGGAATGATCGCCGCATTCGCCGATGCCGGCGTTGTGGCGAGCGTTCCGCGAGTGGGACCACTGCTCGGATTGTTCTTCGGCGACACCCTCCCCACCGATTTCGACTCCGCCAAGGCGGTCTGTGAGAACGGCGTCTACGAACGCTTCTTCCACGGGATGCTCGACCAGGGGGTGGCATTGGCCCCAGGGGCCTACGAGGCGCTCTTCCCGTCGCTCGCGCACGGTAGCGAGCAGATCGAGGCCACAATCGAGGCCGTTCGCCACGTGGCGAAGAATCTCTGAATTTCTTACCAAAACCGCGAACCAACCGGCTTTGGTGAACGAACAGGCGAACAACAGCTTTCTTAGGAGCAGCAATGAACAAGAAGTTTCTGATCGGTGGCGGACTTGTGGCGGTGGCCGTCGTGGCCGTTGCCGTGTGGTTCCTGTTCTTGAAGGACGACGCGCCCGACGTGGTCTCGAACGATGCGGCCAACGCCGACCTCGATGCCGTGCTCGGCGCTGACGACGAAACAACCGACGATCAGATGACCGACGACGAGACGACTGACGACACCCCGGTCGGGATCGACGGCGTGTGGGTCATCGACGATGAGATCGGTGAATTCGACTTCGACACGGCGAGCGGCAGCTTCGCGGGCTTCCGAGTCGCAGAAGAGCTCACTATCGGTGAGGTCACCGCGGTCGGTCGTTCCGGCAACGTGACTGGCTCGGTCACCATCGCCGACGGCACGCTCACCGGCGCTGAGGTCACGGTCGACATGACCACGATCGTCTCGAACGACAGCCGACGCGAGAACGCCATTCGCGGTGCAATCAACGCCAGCGAGTTCCCGACTGCCGTCTTCTCCTTCGATGGCGGCGTTGATGTGTCGTCGCTCGAGGTGGGTGGGGCGTCGCAGACCTTCGAGATCGAGGGTCAGCTGACCGTCGCCGGCGTCACCAACGCCGCAACGTTCACGATCGACGCCAACGTCCGTGACGACGGCTTCAGCGTGATCACCGGCAGCACCGACCTCGTCTGGGAAGACTTCGGCGTCACGCCGCCTTCTGCCCCGATCGTGGTGTCGATCGCCGACGAGGGCACCGTCGAGTTCCAGCTGATCGTCGCTCGCTGACGGTCAGGGTTGGCGCATGGATCGGTAGCGGGTGATCAAGGCGTTGGTGGAGGAGTCGTGGTCGAGCGGTGCGGTCGGGTCGGTCAACTCGGACACGATCGCCGTCGCGAGAACCTTTCCGAGTTCGACTCCCCATTGGTCGAATGAGTTGAGCCCCCACACGACCCCCTGGACGAAGACTTGATGCTCGTAGAGAGCGATCAGTTGGCCGAGCACCGACGGCGTGAGAGCGGGGGCCATGATCGTTGTCGACGGCCGGTTGCCTGGGAAGGTTCGGTGGGCCACGAGGGTCGGGTCGGTCTCGGTCGCCGCCACCTCTGCGGCCGTCTTGCCGAAGGCGAGAGCCTCCGACTGAGCGAAGCAGTTGGCGGCGAGAAGATCGTGGTGGCTCGCGGTTCCGGGGAACTCGTCGTCGTGGTGATCGGGCGACCCCATGAGGATGAAGTCGGCCGGCACGACTGTGGTGCCCTGGTGGAGCAGTTGGTGAAACGAATGCTGGCCGTTGGTGCCGGGTTCGCCCCACACGATCGGCCCGGTTTCGTAGGTGACCGCCTCACCGTCGGCGCGCACCCGCTTGCCGTTGCTCTCCATGTCGAGCTGTTGGAGGTACGCCGGGAAGCGATGGAGGTAGCGCGAGTAGGGGAGCACGGCGCGGGTCGGGAGGTCGTTGAAGGTTCGGTACCAAACCTCGATCAGGCCGAGAATCACTGGGGCATTGCGGTCGAGTGGTTGGCGGGCGAAGTGGTCGTCGACGATGCGGAAGCCGTCGAGGAACTCGACGAAACGCTCGGGCCCGATCGCGAGCATGAGCGACAGCCCGATGGCGGAGTCGACCGAGTAGCGGCCTCCCACCCAATCCCAGAAGCCGAACATGTTGTCGGTGTCGATACCGAAGGCGCGGACTTCTTCGGCGTTGGTCGAGACCGCGACGAAGTGAGCGGCAACCGCGTCGTCACCCAGCGCGGCAGTGAGCCAGCGCCGAGCCGAGCGAGCGTTGGTCAGCGTCTCCTGTGTGGTGAACGTCTTCGACGAGATGACGAAGAGCGTGGTTGCCGGATCGAGATCCCGGAGTGCCGCGTGGAGGTCGCTGCCGTCGACGTTGGAGACGAAGCGACAGCTCAGTCGGTCGTGATGGAAGGCGGCGAGTGCCTCGTAGGCCATCACCGGGCCGAGGTCGGAACCGCCGATTCCGATATTGACGACGTTCTCTATGGCCGCGCCGGTGTGCCCCGTCCACTCGCCCCTGCGCACTCGATTGCTGAAGGCACTCATCTTGGCGATGACGTCGTGGACTTCGAGCACGACGTTCTCGCCATCGACGTCGATCACGCGGTCGGCGGGGGCTCGGAGCGCTGTGTGGAGGACCGCTCGGTCTTCTGTGGTGTTGATCCGATCGCCACGCAACATCGCCTCGACGCGTTCGTCGAGGCCGGCCCGTTCGGCCAGGGCCACGAGGTCGCCGAGGATGCGGTCGGTCACCCGGTGCTTCGACACGTCGATCAGCAGATCGCCGACCCGCATCGTCATCGCGTCGGCGCGGCCCGGATCGTCGGCGAACATCTCGCGCAGGTGGAGTCGGTCGAATCCGTCGGCGTGGGCCGACAGCGTCGCCCACTCCTCGGTCGTCGTGATGTCCACTCTTGGTCGCCTCCGAAGTCGCGGTTCGCTCAGTCTGCTTGTTGGGGCCCCTCTTCTGGTGCTTCCGGCCTACACCCGGCCGCAGGCAGGACCGAACGGCTCATGGAGCCGGTGGTGTTGGTGTCTCTAACCTCGGCAGCGGACGGAGATTGATGCTCAGCAACCGCGCTCGAATCACTGGACTTTCTGTGGCTGTGGGTCTTGCCGCGGCCGTGAACGTCGCCCAGCTGGTGGATGCACACCCCTGGGATGACGACGCGCCGTCGACTCGCATCGGCACGGCTGGGGTTGCGCTCGGCGACGACGCCGCTCGCATCGTCGAGCGGGTCTCCTATCGCCAAGACGTGGAGCGGGTCGGCGACGTGATCGTGATCGATGGCCAGCCGCGCGACGTGCTCGAAGGTGAGCTCGCAGAGATCTGGGAGATCGTGGACGCGACCTGGCCCATGGCTCAGCGCGATGAACTGGCCCAGCTCTCGATCGTGCGCGAACGGTCTCGTGGTCTTGTCGGCGTGGTCCACCCGTCGGCCACCGGCGGATGGATTCTCAGCCTCGACATCGCCGATCTCGAGGACCGGGCATTGATCGAGGAAACAATCGTGCACGAGCTCTCGCACGTGGTCACCCTCGACAGCGAGGTGTTCACCTTCGGCAAGGTCGACGGATGTCCCGGTGTTCAGATCGAGCTGGGGTGTGCCGAGGCCGGGACGGTGCTGGCCGAGTTCGCCGAACGCTTCTGGCCCGGTGACATCAGCTCTGGGGACCCCGCCGACTTCGTCAACAACTACGCGTCGACCGCTCCCCACGAGGATCTGTCGGAGACCTTCACGGCCTGGGTGCTGGGCTGGCCGGTCGAGGGCCGACTTATCGACGCGAAGATCGACATGCTCGCCGCCGACGCCGAGCTGTCGGATCTGGCGGATGCACTGCGCGCCGAACTCGTGGCGGCGAGTGCGATTCAGTTGAACGCCGGCTGACCGACGCCGAGACTCACTCGGAAGCGGTCTCTGCGACGCCGAGCTCAGCGCGAGCCTCTTGCAGCGTCTCGTGCACCTCGTCGTAGGAGACACCAACGAGGCTGAGCCCCGCCTCCTCGACGATCTCGATCCACGCTTCGATGATCTCGAACTCTTCGATGACCGCATCGGCTTCGAGGTTGCCGAACTGGGCACGCTCGTGGAACACGACTGCGCCGAGTTCTTCGACACTGAGGCCGTCGGCGAATCCTGCCATCGCCCCGAAGCTCGCGATGCCGCGAACGCCACCGGGCCGGTCCGGGTCGCCGTAGGTTGCGGCGTCTTCGACCTCGGCCGTCGTGGAGGAGCCGTTGGCGATCCATGCGATCTGGCCGGCCAGTCCGTCGTAGCCGCTCGCGGAGATGCCGGTCGGGAAGGTGAGGGTGACCTCGCCATCGTTCAGCTGACGGCCGGTGCCGCCACCGCCGCCGCCGCCGTGGCAACCGGCGCACTGGGCGTAGATCTCTTCGCCTTCGAAGGCGAGGCCGCCTTCGACCGGCGGACGCTCGAGGTAGCCAACGTAGTAGATCGCCCAGATCGGCAGGAAGAGAAGGACAGGCATGACCCACACAGGGATGGTCTTGCGAGCCTTTGCGGCGGCAACCCACGCGCTGTCGGGAATCGGCTCGGGCTCAGGCTCGGGCTCGGCGGGCAATGCAGCAGCCGCGGGCACGGGGGCAGTTGATGCCGCCGGGGCGTCGGCAGCGGGAGCTGCGTCGGACGCAGTGTCGCCGCCTTCGCCGGTGAGGCGGGCACGGGCCTCAGCGGCCTTCTTGAGCAGGTGCTCGGGTACTTCGGTCACCGTCGTCTCCGGTGCGGGGTCAGGTCAGGGTCGAGGATAGAGGCAGTGTCCCACGTTGGAGCAACTTGGGGAGGGAATCGAGGACGCGTCAGATTTCGGCGTCGCCGGATTGGGTCCGGGCAACTTTTCCCGTGGTAAACCTTCGCCCAACCCGAGAGCCACGTTCGCTCGGGTCTACACTTGTGCGTGGATTCACGAGGTTCATGAATCCACGACTCCAGCAGGAGCCGCTTGTGGTTGCTTTCACTCTTTCCGTCATCATCACCGCCATCCTCGTCTGGGGAATCGTCGCGTACTCAAAGCGTCGTCCGGTGGGCCAACCCCACACATGGGGCGAGGCAATGCTTGGCGCGTTCGTTGTTTTCTTCCTGATGTTCTGGGCCTACGGCGTGGTGCCGCACCAGTGGCTCGTGTGGGCGGAGAACGAACTCAACTGGCGCACCGACAAATTCCTCCACGGCCCAGGCGGCTTCCTCA
This sequence comes from uncultured Acidimicrobiales bacterium, assembly GCA_938091985.1. Classification (GTDB taxonomy): domain Bacteria; phylum Actinomycetota; class Acidimicrobiia; order Acidimicrobiales; family Aldehydirespiratoraceae; genus JAJRXC01. The sequence goes on from CALKOE010000212.1 coordinate 15,130, forward strand.
AGCCGCAGCCTGAGGGCGGCTGGAACCCCATCACGCTCAACTACCAGGTCATCGAGCACATCATCGCCGTGGTCATCTACGGCGTGATGCTCGGCGGCAACATCTGGCTCTGGGGTGTCTGGCAGAATCGCGGCAAGGGCCAAGAAGAGAAGGCCCCCGCTCGCTCGAACTTCGGTCGCCCACTGGTCAAGGAGGGTTCCGCGTCATGACGAAGACCGATGCCAACCCGCCCATGCCGGTGTTTCGCGACGACTATGTGCTGCAGGAAGTCGACGCTGCCTGGCTGAGCCAGGCCGTCAAGCCGAAGCAGTTCATCCACATCGACCAAGCCGAATGCATCATGTGCGAAGGCTGCGTCGACATCTGCCCGTGGAAGTGCATCTTCATGGTGCGGCCCGATGCCATTGACGAGGCCATCGGCACCGAGCTTCCCGGCACCGACCCCAACGACCACGTGATCTTCACGATCGACGACGATGTGTGCACTCGCTGCGCGCTGTGCGTCGATCGCTGCCCTACCGGTGTGATCATCCTCGGCAAAATCGGCGATCCCGCCGCCGCCGGCGACTCACACCAGCGAACCAACACCCACGGCTACGGATACGGAATGCGCCTCGGCTGAGCCGGGCGACGCAGGAGAAAAGACGCATCATGGCGAATGACACCGACGACGAGATCCAAAAGCCGCTCCCGCAGCGGATGCAGGACTCCATGTCGCAACTCGGCGACGACATCGTCTCGAGCCAGGCGTGGAATTCCATCTTCCGCCCCGGATCGATCTTCCGGAAGGGCTACACCGACAGCCCTCGTAACCGCTCCTACGTGATCATGAACTCGGTGATGTACCACCTTCACCCGGTGAAGGTGAAGCGTCACGCGGTCAAGGTCAGCTACACCCTCTGTCTCGGCGGGTTGAGCTTCTTCCTCTTCATTCTTCTCACCGTCACCGGCATCTTCTTGATGTTCTTCTACCGCCCGACAGCGGCGGCCGCGTGGGACGACATCTACACGCTGCAGACCTCAGTCACCTTCGGTCTGCTCGTACGCAACATGCACAGATGGGGTGCGCACCTCATGGTGCTCACCGTGTTCCTCCACATGGCTCGCGTCTTCTACCACGGCGCCTACAAGCCGCCTCGTGAGTTCAACTGGGTCATTGGCGTGATCTTGTTGATGCTCACCCTTTTGCTCTCGTTCACCGGATACCTCCTGCCGTGGGATCAGCTCGCGCTCTGGGCGGTAACCGTGGGTACGAATATGATGGGGTACACCCCCGTCTTTGGTGATCAGGTGAGATTCGTGCTGCTCGGCGGCGTCGAAATCGGCACTGACACTCTGCTTCGTTGGTATGTGTTGCATGTCCTCATGCTCCCGTTCGTGATCGTCATCTTCATGGCGATTCACTTCTGGCGGGTGCGCAAGGACGGCGGCATCTCGGGTCCGCTGTAGGCCGGGGGAAGAACGATGACCGAAGTCCCAGAGCATCTCCGCAAGCGAGCCGAAGAGGCCAAAGCCAAGGCCGCTGCGGCCAAGGCTGAGTCCGCCGCGCCCGCCGCTGAACCGGAACTCACTGCCGAACAGAAGGAAGCCGAGTCGAAGATTCCGGCGCACCTTCTCGAACGGTCCAAGGCTGCGAAGTCCAAGGCTGAGGGTGGCGACGCAGGCGGTGCGGTTGCCACCGCAGCTCCCGCGGCAGCGCCGGCCGCAGCTGCGGCTGCTCCGCTGGCCACCGGGCCTGGTGGCCACACCCAGCGACTGCTCACCGTCGTCAAGTCGGGATCGATCCAAGACGTCAAGGCGGTGCCGCAAGACAAGGTCCACGTCTGGCCCCACCTGCTCGTCATCGAGTTCGCTGCCGCCCTGCTCATCACGGCGTTCACGCTGATCTTCTCGATCTTCGTCAACGCCCCGTTGCTCGAGCTCGCCAACTTCAACGAGACACCCAACCCGTCGAAGGCGCCCTGGTACTTCCTCGGTCTGCAGGAACTGCTCACCATGTTCCACCCGATGGTTGCCGGTGTGACCATTCCGGGCATGGGGCTCTTCGTGCTGATCCTGGCGCCCTATATCGACAAGAACCCATCCAACAAGCCCGAAGACCGCAAGTTCGCGGTGTCGCTCATGACGATCCACCTCATGTTCTGGGCGGTACTCGTGATGATCGGTTCGTTCTTCCGTGGTCCTGGCTTCAACTTCGTCTTCCCGTGGGAAGCCGGATTGTTCTTCGAGCTGTGATGGACGACCACTTCGCTGCGGCAACTGGGGTTTCGCCCCAGGCCAAACTGGGACTCGTGCCCAGAGGAGGCAAATCATGCTGGTAATTGGAATCATCGTCATCGCCGTCCTGGCCCTCGTGGCCCTGGCAGCGGGTATGCGATCGCGTCAAACCGACCAAGCGGTCGGCATGCTTTCGCGCGAGACACAGCAACGCGACACCGCCACGTCCGCACTCGGCTCAGCCGAGGAGCTCACCGGCAAGCAGGTCGAGAAGGCAGCAGTCGTCGAACGCAAGACTGCGTCGAAGGAACTGGTCCTCGCCGCAAAGGGCGCCCCGCCGGCGCCCTACGTGCCGCCGGACCCGGAGATGATCGGCGTCACTCGTCGTCAGTTCTTCAACCGTTCGATCGTCTTGATGTTCACGCTCGGGCTCTCGGGCTTCGGTGCTGCATGCATCGCCTTCCTGTGGCCGCAGCTGGGCGGCGGCTTCGGCTCGGCCATCAAGGTCGGTCTGGTCAGCGATCTCCTCGGTGAGATCCGCAACAGCAACGGCTTCCTCTACAAGGCCGAGGGTCGTATGTGGCTCACCGAGTACCCCAACGGTGCGCTCGAGAAGGCCAGCTCGGTCTACTCGCCCAACGAACTCTCCGGCATGCAGGCCGGCATCCAGCTCGGCCTCGACGGCGGCATCATCGCCCTCTACCAAAAGTGCCCGCACCTCGGCTGCCGTGTTCCCAGCTGTGACACTTCACAGTGGTTCGAGTGCCCGTGCCACGGTTCGCAATACAACCAGGTCGGCGAAAAGCGCGGCGGTCCTGCCCCGCGTGGCATGGATCGCTTCGCCATGACCGTCGGCTCGGATGGCTCCCTCACCGTCGACACCGGCACAATCATCCAGGGCCCTGCCATCGGCACCAACACCACCGGCCAAGAGGCCGAGGGGCCCAACTGCATCGGTCAGTCCGACCACTAGTAACCTCCGTCCGTTCCCGTCCCGACAATCTCGAGAACCCACTCCACGCGCATGCTGCTTGCCGCATCTACACAACGAACCATCGGACTCGCCATTTTGGCGATCGTTTTCCTCGGTGGCATCGTCTACATCTTCTTCAACATCCGTTCGGCCAAGGCCGAAGTCGGGTCAGAGATCGAACTTGCGGCCAACCGCAGTCCGGCTCTGCGCGACGAGGATCTCGAAGGCCGCCGCCTCGACCTAGCGTTGCTCGGCAACCTGGTCATGCTCACGATCATCGCGATCGCGCTGCCCTTCTATTGGCTCGGTGAGCCCGGTCGTGAGGAGGGGCGCAACGTCGACACCGCTCGCATCTTCACCAACCGCGGTGAAGAGATCTATGTCGAAGGCGCGCAGTGTGTGAACTGCCACGGCTCGGCCGGCGCCGGTGGCTCGGTCACCACGTCGATCACCGATGACGACGGCGGGTTTGTCGCCCAAGTTGTCTGGAAGGCACCAGCGCTCAACACGCTGATGTCTCGCCACACCGAAGACGAAATCCTCTACACCCTCAACTTCGGGCGCAACGGCGTGATGCCGGCCTGGGGTGGCGGCGGCGGTGGCCCGCTCACCGATCAGCAGCTCGAAGAGGTCGTGTTCTACCTGCGGTCGATCCAGATCGACGAAGAGCGCATTCGCAGTGAAGTCGAGTCCGGTGTCATGCAGCGCGTCGAGGAATGGATCGTCGAGGATGCCGAGGCATGGCCCGACGAGTATCTCGTGGCCATCCGTGAGGCTGAGGCCGCGCAGCTCGCTGCGTTGCTCCTGGTAGAGGAAGCCGACCTCTCATGCAGCGACGACGATCTCTCCGCAGATGAGCTCGCGCTCTGTGATCCGCTGAGCGTCGCCAACGACGCCGCTGCTGCCGCTCGCTCAGATGGTGCCGACCAGCTCGATGCCGATGCCATCGCTTGGCTCGCCGAGGCGCAAGGTGTTGCCGAGACAGCCCGAGAGATGGCGCTCGCCGCCGACGGTTCGTTGGACGACGAATCCAACGTCAATGCCGCAGGCGAAAATCTGCCCCTGCGTTGGGCTGCGCTCGAGCTGTTGACCGCCGAGGACTCCACGGTGCCAAACGTCGAGGAATACATCCGCTACGGCGAGTTCCTCTTCACCAACCCGGCAGCGCAGGGCACCTACAGCTGCGCCCGTTGCCACACCTTCGGCTTCAGCTACGACGCTGGGGAGCGTTTCACGCTCCGCGCCAATGGCACCACCGAATCGATACTTCCCGAGGGCTACCAGCAGGGCGATGGCTTCTTCGGTGAACGACTCACCG
>CALKOE010000213.1 GCA_938091985.1 uncultured Acidimicrobiales bacterium
AGGTCGAGCGCGGGGGAGGAATCGACGCTGTCTGCGACCACACATGATCACGGGCCGGATCAACTTCGGGCGGGCGGCGGAGCCTTTGATTCCACCGGCCGGGCCGGCTGGCTGCTGATCTGGCAGACGGCCAAGGAAGAGAAGTGGGGCCTGATCTTCGGGATGTTGGCGTCGGTCGCCTGGACGGCCGGGCGGGTCACTGTGCCCCTCATGGTCCAACTCGGCCTCGACCGAGGAGTGCGCGAGGACGGCCCCCTGCTCAAGTGGGTGCTGCTGATCCTGGCTGCGGGCTTCGTGTCTGCGATCTTCCTCGGTGTTCGCCGCTACCTGGCATTTCGCAATGCTCGCATCATCGAGGCGAAGCTCCGCGACCGGATCTTCGCCCACATCCAACGCCTGCATTTCTCGTTCCACGACGCCAACGCCACCGGCGAGCTGATGAGTCGAGGCAACACCGATCTCCAGCATTTCCAGAATGTCGTCGTGCTTGTGCCCTTGACGTTCGGCAACTTCCTGATCGTCTGCTCGGTGACGGTGATCATGCTGATCATCCAGCCCGTACTGGCTGTGCTGGCCCTTGTGTCGTTGCCCTTCGTGAACGTGCTCGGACGAAGGTTTGCCCTCCAGCTTCATCCGGCAGTGTTGGCGGTGCAGCAGGAGGCGGCTCAGCTGGCCGCCGTGGTGGAGGAGACGGTGTCGGGTGTTCGTGTCGTGAAGGGCTTCGGCTCAGAACCGGTGCAGGCCGACAAGCTGCGCCGCGAAGCCGACGACCTGTTCGACGAGTCGATGCGGGCATCCGTGATTCGTGCCCGTTTCATGCCGGGCATCGAGATCTTGCCCAACATCGGCCTCATCACTGTGCTCGGCTACGGCGGGCACCTTGTGCTCAACGGCGACATGACGGTGGGGGAGTTGGTCAGCTTCAACATCTACGTGATGATGCTGGTGCAGCCGCTGCGCATGCTCGGCATGATCGTGGCCAACAGCCAGCGAGCCGCGTCGGCGGGCGAGCGCATCGCTGAGGTGCTCGAGACCGCACCACGCATTGTCGACACGGCTGAGCCGGTGCCGCTGCCTGGTGGAGATGCGCTCGGGCGCGTGGAGTTCCGCGATGTGTCGTTCGGCTACCGGTCCGACACCGATGCGGGCGTGCTCGATGGGCTCAACCTCACGATTGAGCCGGGCGAATCGGTCGCTCTGGTCGGGGCGACGGGTTCGGGCAAGAGCACCGTGGCCCGGCTCCTGCCGCGGTTCTACGAGGTCGACTCGGGGGCGATCCTGCTCGACGGTGTGGATGTGCGCGAGGTGCGGCGCCAGGAGTTGCGGCAGTCGATCGGCATCGTGTTCGAAGAGACGTTCCTCTTCTCATCGACGATCCGCGACAACGTGGCCTTTGCCGACCCGGATGCCCCGTTCGAGCTGGTGGAGCGAGCGGCGCGCCTTGCCGGCGCCCATGACTTCGTGGTCGACATGCCCGATGCCTACGACACCGAGATCGGGGAGCGGGGGTTTTCGTTGTCTGGTGGTCAGCGGCAACGGCTCGCCATCGCTCGGGCGATCCTGGCCGATCCGCGGGTGCTGATCCTCGACGACGCGACGTCGGCGGTCGACCCGACCAAAGAACACGAGATCCGCGATGCTCTCGCTGAAGTGATGGCGCGACGCACGACGATCGTGATCGCCCACCGCCCGGCCACGATCGCCCTCGCCGATCGGGTGGTCCTGCTCGACAACGGCCAGATTGCGGCCGAGGGCACCCACACCGAACTGTTGGAGACCAACGATCGATACCGCGAAGTCCTCGCGATCGATCGTCCCACCACGCAGGACGGTGCCTGATGGGTTGGTCGTTCGGTCACGCCACCGATCCCGATGATCAACTCGATCTCAAGGCCACCCGGCGAGTCCTGCGCCGAACGGCGCGGATGATCCTTCCGTATCGGCGCGAGGGCCTGGCCGCGGGCGGCCTGATCGTGCTCTGGACGTTGATGCTCCTGGCCGGGCCGCTGCTCGTTCGCCGGGGCATCGATGAGGGCATCGCAAAGGGAGACTCCGGTCAGCTCAACCTGTCGATCGGGCTCTATGTCGTCGTGGCGATTGTCAGCTACGTCTGCTTCCGCTCGTCCATCGTGCTGCTGGCTCGAGTGGGTGAACACTTCCTGCGTGACATGAGGGTGCGTGTGTTCGACGCGCTGCTGCGCCAGTCGATGTCGTTCTACGACCGCGAGAAGGCCGGCGTGTTGGTCTCGCGGATGACGTCCGACGTCGACTCTCTCCAGGAGTTGGTGCAGTTCGGCCTGATCATGTTCACGAGTGCGGCGCTGTTGCTCCTCGGCTCGTTCGTGATCCTGCTCGTGTTGTCGTGGAAGCTCATGCTCGTCTGCATGGTCGCCGTGCCCGTCGTGGTGATCGCGAGCATCAAGTTCCAACGTGACTCGAACAAGGCCTACCTGGCGGTTCGCGACCGTATCGGCGACACCCTTTCGACTCTGCAAGAGTGCATCAGCGGGGTGCGGGTGGTGCAGGCCTTCGCCCGCGAGGAGGTGGAGGCCCGACGGTTCTCCGACTCCAACCATGCGCTCTACAAGACCCATATGGCCTCGGTACGAATCCAGTGCTGGTACCTCCCCATCATCGAGTTCGCAGGTGCGGCCACGACCGCACTGGCGCTCGGCGTGGGCGGGTGGATGGCGAGCGAGGGAGACCTCAGCCTCGGCACCGTGGTCGCGTTCATCCTCGTGCTCAACACCTTGTTCGAACCCGTTCAGCAGCTGAGCCAACTCTTCAACATGGTGCAGTCGGCCACGGCGTCGCTCCACAAGCTCTATGGGCTGCTCGATGAGCCACTCGACATCGGCGATCGCCCCGACGCCGTCGCGATGCCTGTCGACTCGCCGATCGTGCTCAACGGTGTCAGCTTCGGCTACGCCGGCGGCGACCCGGTACTTGCCGAGGTCGACATCGAAATCGCACCAGGGGAGAGGGTCGCGTTCGTCGGCCCCACTGGTGCGGGCAAGTCCACGATGGCGAAGCTCATCGCCCGCTTCTACGACCCGACCCTGGGAGCGGTGCGGATCGGCGACACCGACCTGCGTGACATCCAGCTTCGGTCCCTGCGAAACGAAGTGGTGGTGGTGCCCCAGGAGGGCTACTTGTTCACCGGCACGATCGCCGACAACATCCGCGTCGCTCGCCCCGAGGCGACCGACGACGAGGTGCGTGCTGCGGCGGCCCAGATCGGCGTGCTCGACCGATTCGAGCAGCTGCCAGAAGGACTCCACACGGAGGTGCGCGAGCGCGGCAGCCGCTTGTCGGCCGGTGAGAAGCAGCTCGTGTCGTTGGCTCGCGCCGCGCTGGCCGATCCGTCGGTGCTCATCCTCGACGAGGCGACCTCGTCGGTTGACCCGGGAACCGAAGCGGCCGTGGAGACCGCGATGGAGACGCTCATGCAGGAGCGCACCGTGATCGCGATTGCTCACCGGCTGTCCACCTCGGAGCGCTGCGACCGCGTGGCCGTGGTGAGCGACGGCAGGTTGGTCGAGCTCGGCCCCCACGATGACCTCATCGCAGCCGGCGGTCACTACGCCGATCTCTACTCGGCATGGATACGGGGCCTCGGCGAGTCAGGCTGATTCGCCGCCGATGTCGAACATGGGTTGAATGGAGTGATGACCCCTGAAGACCTCGTCGAGATCGAACTCATCAAGCAGCTGAAGTACAAGTACCTGCGGGTGCTCGACCAACACGAATTCGACGAGATGCGCACCGTGCTGACCGCCGATGTGGTGGCCCGCTACAGCGACGGCAAATACAGCTTCGACGGGGTCGAGGCGGTTGTCGCCTTCCTGAAGGAATCGATGGGGTCCGAGCAGTTCCTCTCGAGCCACGCCGTGCACCACCCGGAGATCACACTCAACGGCGACGGCACTGCGTCGGGCATCTGGAAGCTCGAGGACACGGTGATCATCGGTGAGCACGGCATCAATCTGAGCGGCGCGGCCTTCTACTACGACGACTACGTGAAGACCGACGAGGGTTGGCGCATCAAGACGACCGGCTATCGCCGTATTTACGAAGAGATGTATCCCCGCACCGGTATCGAAGGACTCAACCTCGTCGCCGACTGGTTCACCGACGAAAGTTGACCCGCCACATCGGTGTCAGACACCCGCTACAACTGCAGATAGTCGGCGGGGATGAACCGGCGGGTCTTTCGGCGGTATTCAGTGGTGAAACCTGGCCAGAGCAGCTCATTGCGACCTGAGTCGTTGAGATACCAACTGCCGCAACCCGAGGCCCAGACGGTGCCTTCCATCCGCTTCTGCAGTTCGGCGTAGGACGCGGCGGCGACCTCGGGGCGGACATCGATGGTGGCGCCGGGGCCGCGCTGGCCGAGATGCTCGATCGCCCCGACCGTCAGGTTCGCGGCAGCTTCGATCATGAAGATCATCGAGTTGTGGCCCAGCCCGGTGCCAGGGCCGGTGACCATGAACAGATTGGGGAACCCGGCGACGCTGATCCCGAGGTGGGTCTCGGCGTTGTCCGACCACTTGTCGTTCAGCTCGAGACCGTCGCGTCCGAAGACCTTGAGCGGGCTCATGATCTCCCAGGTGCGAAACCCGGTGCCCAACGCGATGGCGTCGCACGGGCGATGCGTTCCATCGGTGGTGATGATGCCGTCGGCCACGACACGCTCGATCGGGTGGGTCACGAGGTCGACGTCGGCCCGGCACAGGGTGGGATACCAGTCGTCGGAGACGATCACCCGCTTGCAGCCGAATTCATACGTCGGGGTCACCTTGGCCCGAAGCTCGGCATCGGGCACCTGCGCTTCGAGAAAGCTGCCCGCCGTCTTCGTGGCGCCCTTGATCATCCAGCCCGCCTTCCCAAGCAGGCCGATCGCCAGCACCTCCTGGCGGAGGTAGATCTTGGCTCGGTGAAGTCGCCGCATTCCCGGGACGTAGCGATACATCCACGTGCGCCAGCGGGCGTAGGGCCGGTCGTCACGCGGCACGATCCATGGAGCGGTGCGCTGGTAGACGGTTGTCGCCGCGGCGTAGGGCGCGATCTCGGGAGTGAACTGGATTGCGCTCGCGCCGGTGCCGATCACCGCAACGCGCTCGTCGCTCAGGTCGTGCTCGTGATCCCACTCCATGGAGTGCCAGACGGCGCCTTCGAAGTCGGCGAGCCCGGGGATGTCGGGGACGTGGGGCTTGCTGAGAAGACCGGTGCAGACCACGACCACATCGGCTTCGATCTCGTCGGTTGTGGTCGAGAGCTGCCAGGCGGATCGGCCCTCGTCGAAGCGAAGCTCGGTGATGTTGGTGGAGAAGCGTGTGCGGGAGTGGAGGCCCCGACGTTCGTAGATCTCCTCCATGTAGTCGAAGATCTCTTGTTGTGGCGGGTACTTCCTCGACCAGTCGGCCTTCGGCTCGAAGCTGATCGAGTAGAGGTGGCTCGGGATGTCACATGCTGCGCCTGGATACGTGTTGTCGCGCCACGTGCCACCGAGATCATCGGCTTTTTCGTAGATGGTGAAGTTCGTGTGGCCCTGCTGTTGCAGGCGAAGCGCCACAACCATGCCCCCGAACCCGGCACCGATGATTGCAACGCTCGGCTGGTGGGGGTGTGCCCGATCCGACATTCGGCGAGTGTAGAGACGAGCGGGCATCGACGCGTCGTGCATCATCGGGGCATGGGCGACGGCAGCGGATGGGTGACCGAGGACGAGATGATCGAGGTTGACCGCGTGATGGTCGACGATCTCGGCATCGAACTGATCCAGATGATGGAGAACGCCGGTCGAGCGCTGGCCGAGTTGGCGGTGGCGCTGCATGCGCCAGCGAGCGTGGTGGTGTGTGCGGGGTCCGGAGGCAACGGGGGTGGCGGCATGGTCGCGGCTCGCCACCTCGCGAACCGTGGCGTGGCGGTATCGGTGGCGCTCACACGCACCGATCTCGTCGGCGTGGCGGCGCATCAGTTGTCGATCCTCGACCGCATGGGTGTGGCGATCGTCGACGACCCGATCGAGCCCGAACTCTGGATCGACGCGGGGATCGGCTATTCGCTGCGGGGCGCGCCACGGGGCCGGTCGGCGGTGCTGATCGAGCGAATGAACAGCTCGGACGCACCGGTGTTGTCCCTCGACCTTCCATCAGGAATCGATGCCACCACAGGTGCCGTCCCGGGACTTGCGGTCGATGCCGCAGCGACGCTCACGCTGGCTGCGCCAAAGACCGGGATGCGCGGATCACCGCATGTTGGGCAGCTGTTCGTGGCCGACATCTCGGTGCCACCGGGCGTCTTTGACACACTCGGGCACCCTGCACCGACGTTTGGTCCGCGCGAGGCTTAGCGCTTCGGACCGCCACGCTCGCCGGGCCAGCGGCTGCCGCCGATGGTGTCGGCGTGAGGCCAGAATGCATCGGCGTCGAGGGGGCCGGCGTTGGTGATGTTGCGGGCCTTCGCCTGATGGGTGACGAGCTGGGCCGACACGACCTCGTTGACCGGGAGGTAACGAGCGACGGGATCCCATGGGCTGTCGCGCAAGATGACCTCGCCGTCGAGTTCTTCGACGTGGCGCTGCTCGAATGTCGTGGCGACGTCGACCACCACGGGCTCGAAGTCGTACTGCTTCTCGAGGTTGCCGATGGCGCGTGAGTACTTGGTCCACCATTCGTGCTCGGTGAAGTCACCCTCGACGACATCGCCGGGGCCGGTGACGTCGCCGGAGTATTCGAAGAAGGTGTAGCCCTGATGGGTTGCCCGGGCACCGACGTGGTCGCCGAGGCGGAAATAGTCGATGTCACAGAGGAATTTGGGCTGGCCGTTGATCTCGCCGCTGTTGTGCACCGCAGCTTCCTGATCGATGCCCATGCCGAGGTTGTACTGGCCGGCGACTCCCTGCCACTCGGCCGACACCTTGATGCTGCAGCCGTATTCAGGCTCGTTCAGGATCGGGATGCAGTAGACGCCGACCTGGACCACGTTGTCGAGCGCGGTGAGCCCGGGTGGTAGCAGCGGAGCGATGTTGGACTCGTCGGTCGTGTACTTGACCACGAGCTTGGGCCAGCCGGCGATTTCACCGGGATTGGACTTGAGTTCTTCTGCGGACATCAGGTGACCTCCCTCACAGTTCCTTGATGGTTGCACGTCAGACTGGGGTGATGCGAAACGTGTACCTCCTCGTCATCGTCGTCGTGCTGGCCGCGGGGTGTGCCGACACCGACAATGCCGCGCCGGAGTCGGATGTCGCCGCACCCGCGGTGTCCGAGCCGACGGTCCTGGTCGCGTTGTCGCCGGGTGACCACGAGTTCACCGTCGAATCCGGCGCGGTCGAGCGCAACTATGTCGTGCACGTGCCGCCGGGTCTCGCCGACACCCCGGCGCCGGTGGTGATGGCGCTCCACGGTGGAGGTGGATCGGCACCCCAGTTCCAGGGTCAGATTGCCCTCGATTCGATTGCTGACCGAGGGGGATTTCTCGCCGTCTACCCCGATGGCAACGGTCTCACCCGGCTCCACACCTGGAACGCGGGGCCGTACTGCTGCGGGGTGGCGGCCCGAAACGACATCGACGACGTGGGGTTCCTCGCCGACGTGCTCGTCGACCTCGAGACTCGTCATGCCTACGACCGAGCGTCGGTGCTGGTGGCCGGCCACAGCAATGGGGCGATGATGGCGTCTCGCTTCGCCGCCGAACGACCGGAACTGGTGGCCGCCGTGGTGGCGGTCGGTGGGGTCGCCGCGTCCGATCAGGTCCCCGCAGTTCCCCTGCCGATGTTGCAGATCCACAGCGTCGACGACCCCCGGGCGCTCTACGAGGGTGGCGAGGGTCCGCCCTTCCCCGGCACCAACTCGACCGTGGTTCACACGGGTGCGATGGAAACGCTCAATGCGTGGGCAGGCGCCAACGAGTGCAGCGGCGAAGTCATCGAGCGCGAGCCGGTGGTGGCGGCGAGCGGCCACACCGCAACGTGGACGGAGTGGCAGGGCTGCCGCGAACGGCTCGTGCACTATCGCCTCACTGGTGCGGGCCACGGTTGGCCGGGTGTCAACGGGACCTCAGAAGCAATCATCGGCCCGTCGACCGATGTGATTTTGGCCTCCGAAGAGGTGTGGTCGTTCGCTCAGGAGATCTTCGCGGCCCGTTAAGGCACGTGGCGGTCGACCACGGCTCGCACGGTCGACTCGAACAGGGCAGCGAGGTCGATCGGTTCGGTGAGGGCGGCGACAGTGGCGGGGTCGACTCCGGTATTGACCTCGGCCCAGAGCGCGGGGCCGCGGCGTTCTTCGGGAATCGAGGACTCGTCGCGCAGGGCGCGGAGCAGGAAACCGCCCACGGTGGAGAGGATCGAACGCATGGCGTCGGCCGCCTCGGTCCCGCGAAGGCCGGCGGCTTCGAGCTCGCGAACCAGCGCGAGCTCGAGCGGGTGTTCGAGCATCGCGGTGGTGCCGGTCTGATGCGCCAACGATGTGATCGCCCGATTCTCGATGGCGCTGTCCCACACGTGTCGGGCGGCCGACATCACGCGTTCGCGGGCGGTGTTGCCCTCGATCGGTCGAGCGGCCTGGCGTTCGGATTGTTGGCGGATGATCTCGGTGATGAGTTCGTCGCGGCTACCGACGTGCCAGTAGATCGTGGTGGTGGTGACGTCGAGTTCGGTGGCCAGCCGTCGCATCGTGAGTGCGGCTGGTCCTTCCTTTTCCACCAACGCGAGCGCGACCTCGACCATGTCGGCTCGATCGAGTCCGGCGCGGCGGCCAGTGGTGGAGTTGCTCACGAGAGCCGACTATGACAGTGTTCTAGTCCGGACGCAACACCCCGCCCGCGGCGGGTCGACGACAAGGATCACGCCCATGCCGAACCCGCTCGAAGGCATTGACCAGAGCAACAACCCCTACATCGTCGTGTCGTCCGACACGCATGCCGGACTGTTCGTCGAGGACTACCGGGAGTACCTGGACTCCGCGGTACACACCGAGTTCGACGAGTGGCTCGCGACTCGCCATGAGCATCGCGCCATGGTCGAGGAGATGAACGGCGAATACGTCGAGCAGTGGGAACGCGAGAACGAGATCGGCCTCAAGGGCGCGTACGACCCGGCCATTCGCGACAAGACGCTCGATGCCGACGGCGTTGCCGGTGAGATCATCTTCGCCGACGGCGACGCAGTGACCGGCATGGAATCGCCGCCGTTCGGCGCCGGTCTCTCCGCCGGTGGAATCACCGACCCGAAGCTTGCTTGGGCCGGTGCCCGCGCCCACAACCGCTGGCTCGAGGAGTTCTGCGCCACGAACCCGCCCCGCCGTGCCGGTGTGGCCCTCGTCCCGATCACCCACGGCGTCGACGAAGCGGTCAAGGAGATCGAGGCGTTGGCCGGCAAGCCCGGCATCAAAGGGATCATGATCCCGACGATGTGGCACGACAATCCGTCGTATGGCGCCGATCACTACGACCCGGTCTGGGCTGCCTGCGCCGAAGCCGGGCTCGTCGTTCACACCCACTCAGGTGAGGCCGACACCCCGGCGTACAACGAGAACATGGCCCAGTACATGCTCGAGGTCGCTTTCTGGACCCATCGCCCGCTGTGGCAACTCCTGCTCTCGGGCAAGTTCGACAAGTTCCCCAACCTGAAATATGCCCCCGTCGAGTGTGGCTCGTGGTGGCTGGGCGACCTCTTGTTCAAGACCGACTCGGTCTTCGGTGGCAAGAACTGGAAGGTCAAGAAGATGGCCTCCCGCACCAAGGGGCTCATCCAGCGGCTGCCGTCGGAATACATCGGCACCAACGTGTTCGTCGGCGCGTCGACCATGAGCAAGGTCGAGCTGCGCCGTCGCTATGTCAACGGCGTCGACGCCCTGATGTGGGGCACCGACTACCCGCACCCCGAGGGTTCGTGGCCCAACACGGTCGAGCGGCTCCAGACCGACTTCCAGCAGATCCCGGTCGAGGAGACCCGTCTGCTGCTCGGCCTCAACGCGGTGCGTTGCTACGACCTCGACCTCGATGGCCTCACCAAGATCGCCGCCGACATCGGCCCCACACCGGAGAGCCTCAACCAGGACATCTCCGTGCGCACCCCAGAGAACGCGATCCGCGAAGCCCGCTTCTGGTTCGACGACTACAACATCGACTGGCCCGAGTAGCCCGCTACAACTGGTGTCTGACCCCCGCTACATCTCGAACGCTTCGATTCGCGTCGGCGTACCAGGGATCTGCTGACGGGGCACTAAACCGATCTGCGGAGGAAAGCGTTCATGACGCGATGAATCCCGCGGATCCGGCGCAGTTCTGTGAAGACGTCCGAGGACGCCTTGTCGCCGCGCTCGTGCTCTACACGGGCGACCGTCACGTCGCTGAGGAACTGGCGCAGGAGGCGTTGGCCCGGGCCTGGGAACGTTGGGACACGGTCGGCGCGATGTCGTCTCCCGAAGGCTGGACGTTTCGCACCGCTCGCAACCTCGCCGTGTCGCGTTGGCGGCGGCGTGGCATCGAGCGTCGTGCTCGGGGGCGAACTGTGCCCGTGGTGGTCGATCCCGCCGAGGGCATCGCCATCCGCGATGCCGTCGCCGGGTTGCCGGAGCGCCAGCGAGCCACCATCGTGGCTCGCTTCTATCTCGGGCTTTCGGTGGCCGAAACGGCCGAGCACCTGGGTTGCGCCGAGGGCACCGTGAAGGCGGCCACCAGCCAGGCGCTGGATCGGCTGCGCTCGCAGGGATTCGTCGACTCGCTGATCGCCGACGGAAGACCCGGAGCATGAATGACTTCAACGAGCAACTGGCCGCATCGGTCGACGCGACTGCGAGCTTTGACTCGACCGCGGTTGCCGAGCGGGTGACGCGTCGGCGACGGACAAGGCGAGCGGCCTTCGTCGCAGCCGGCTGCTTCGTGGTGGCCGTGAGTGTCGGGTCGGCGCTGGTGATTGCCGACGGAGACGATGAACCCGATCTCGAGGCGGTCGACGACCCGCCGACGACGGTTCCCGCCGACACTCCGGCCGACCTGGCGCCCGCGACCGAAGACCCAGTGGGTGCCGATGGTGTGACCGGCCAGCTGAGCGACTTCCACGTCGAGACCAACGACACGTACGGATTCGTCGAGTGCGGCGCCGATGGCGAACCCGGCCCGCCCGACGATGCCCGGGCGGTTGAGCTCGACGCCGTGATCGACGCGCTGCGCACGGGTGGTCTGCACGAGCAGCCGTTTGTGGTGAGCTCAGGTGGGCCCCAGTCGATCTGGGGTGTGCCGTCGATCGGACTGTCGTCGCGGTACGAGCCGACGCTGGCCTGGCTGGCCGAGCGAGCCGATGCGGCTGAGGTGTGTGTGGAGTTCCCCGAGTTCGGCGTGCGAAACCTGCCCCCGGAGCTGGCCCCTGTAGCGGTGACGGAGGGCTTCACGGTCACCGCCGATGGATGTGAACCGAAGGGCGAGTGGGTCGAGCCGTTCCTGCGTCTGGTCGACGGTCGAGCCGAACTCGGCATTGCCATCGGTCGCGGTCAGCAGAACTTCACCGACGACTGTCCCTTCCCCACAACCCACCTCTTCCAAGTCAGGACGACGGGTGACTATGAGGCCGTTGTCGCGACCTCCCCAGGCACGCTCGTTTTCGACGCCGCCGAGCCGGGTGAGTTGGTCGACTTAACCTTCGACCTCGTCAACACGTCGTCGTTGTCGATCGGTGACGACCTCATCGCGCAACACGCGGATGACTCCACGGTGCAGTTCCAGGTGTCCGACATCTTCAGCGGTTCTCCGGTGGCCGGCACCGTCGGCGAGGTGGCCACCGACCAGTGGCCCGTCACCGGCAGCGGGACGATCGCGATTCCCGAAGGCGTCCCCGCGGGGACGTACTTCGTGCGCCTGATCGATGCCCCCGAACTCAACGGCACGCTCGAAGTCGTGGGTGCGTCTGCCTGCCTCCCTCCCTCTGATGGGCCGCAAACCGGATGGGTTCTTCCTGATCTCGATGGTGGCTGTGTCGTTGACGTCGCCGACTGGACGACCGGAGCCGAACTCATTGCCATGGGCGATAGCTATCGTCCTCTCCTCGATGCAGCGGGGGATCCGGTGTCGGTGCCCGTCGACGGGGCGATGTCGTTCGCCTGCGACCACGAGTGGGGCCTCGTGATGCGGTATCGCGACGCCGACAGCGACGGCAACGCTTCGCCAGAAGAGTTCGACCACCTCGTGGTCATCAATGATGTCGGTGCCTGGAGTCCGAGTGTGGCCGATGTGTTGGGGGAGACGCCCCTGCCCGAGCG
>CALKOE010000214.1 GCA_938091985.1 uncultured Acidimicrobiales bacterium
GCGGAATGATCTCGCCCTCGGTCCCCTTGTCGGGGAGAACCGAGACCGAGGAGAAGCACATCTCGTCGACGGTGCCTTCGTTCCAGGTGATGTAGCGAGGCTCCGGCGTGAACAGGCGGGTGCGATCCCACCAGCACTCGAACCGGATCGTGTCGCTGCGGTCGATGCGGATGTCTTCGACCAGGTCGTAGTTGAGCTGCCACTCGAAGTCCCAGTTCGGGATGTCGAGCAACACCTTCTCTTCCGGCGTGTCGGGGTTGAGGGTCATCTTGTAGGAGTGACCGAACTCGTGCATGTGACCGAGCACCGTGTAGATGGTGCCGGGGTTGCGGGCCCGCATGTCGCACGAGCTGTGGCCGATCGACCCGTCGAGGTCGTCGTAGTCGTCAACCGTTCCGCCACATCCGAGGATCAGTGCGTTGGGAATGAACGTCGCGAAGTTGTCGTACTTCTCGCGGATCTCCTCGATGACATTGGCCCGCACACACAGGTTGACGTATCCGTCGATCGTGGCTTCGCGCTCGGCGGCGACTGCCTCCTCCTCAGGAGTACACGGAATCTCGGCCGGCGTGAGGTAGGTCGAACCGGCAATGGACGTGATGCCCACCATCTCCGACTCGCTCGCCTCTTCGAGGATGATCTGCGACCCGTCGGCCGGTGCATCGTGGTCGAAGTGGTAGTGGGTCTGGTTGATGACCATGTAGCCCGCAGGGATGTAGAGCCCATAGCCCTCGGGATAGACGGTCGGGCTCTGTCCGGGGGCCCATCCGCCCATGTTGCGCACGCCTTCGCTGCCCAGGTTCGATGTGCCGAAGCAGGTCCAACCGGGGCGACCGTCGGCGCCGGCCTTGGCGTTGATCTCGTCGAGAGCCGATTCGGGGGCCAGATAGATGATCGAATGGTGAACGACCGTGGTGACGTCGGGGCGGAATTCGTAGCCCTTGATCCACGTGCCATCGCCTTCCGGATCGCTGACCTCGTGCACCTGGCAGCGGTAGTCGTCCTTGAGTACCGGACTGCCGTCCTCGTCGAGCAGACCCGAGTACTTGCCGTCGCGGGGATCGAGGATCTGATCCTCGTCGATCGGGATGATCGCCTGGTTGCGAGCGACCAGGGGCGTATCGGGGGCGACGTCGAGGCCGCCACCGTTCTCGGCCCAGGTGGAGAGGGTCGAAATCTCGTCGTCGGTGAGCTCCCACGAGTGTTCGAATTCGGGGCTGTCGCCACCCGGCAGCCATGGCGGCATGAACCGGATCTCGCTGACCAGCGCGATGTCGGCGGCGATCTCCGCCGCGTCTTGCGCGGTGTCGAAGGCCAGGGTGTCCCAACCGGGTCCACCCGTCGTGTGGCACGACACACAGTTCTGCTCGAGGATCGGCTGCACTTCAGCGGCGAACGCACCGCCGCTGATGGCGAACTCGGGCACGTCGGTGTCGAGGTTCGCATCGGCTTCGCTGTCGAGATCAACTCGCCCGGCGACCAGATCGAAAGTGAGGGTGACTTCGTCCTCGGTGTGGGCGAGACGGGCGACATTGATCGGCCCGACGCCATACGTCGAGCTGAGCACAACGGCGGAGACGCTCGCGGTGAGCCGGTCGCCGTCGACCGTGACGGTGCCGCTGAAGGTCTCGGTGCTCGTGGTCTCCTTGACCGTGAGCTCACCGATGAGCGAGACCTCGTAGGTCTGTCCGTCGGCGAAGTCGATGCCGAGCCCCTCGATCGAGGTGGTCACGAACCGAGCGAACGGCCAGTGGTTCGATTCCAGGAAGTCGTGGCGGAGGCGCTTGTCGCGGAGGTTGGAATCGGAGTCGAACATCTCGACGTTGACCACGACCTCACCGATTCGACTCTGGCTCGGGTCGTCGACATTGATCACGATGTCGCCGGCCACCACGTTGGTGACACCCACGGCCAAGCTCTCGCTGCCCGCAAGTCGCTCCTCGACCGCGTAGCTCACCGCGGAGCCGTTGTTGGGGGCCACTCGGTAGAGCCGCTCGGTGGCGGTGTCGACGTCGTCGATCGTTTCGGCCGAAACGCCCTGCTCCTCGGCTTCGTCGCTGGTGAAGATCCAGTCCCACTGGTCTTTGGTGACGATCGCTGCGGTCCCGATGAGAATTACCACCAGGATCGACAGGCGACCCAAATCAAGCTTTCGAAGGCGAGCCATCCGACCAGTATTGCCCTCGACGTGGCGTGTGGCACATCAAGGACCGGGATTTCTACGCACCGGTAACTTCCGCCGCGGCACGCACCGCGGTTGTTCCAACACGGTTACTCCAACGCGTCGCGAAGCCCGAAGCGGAAGAGGAACGTCTCGAGATCCTCACGCTGAGCGTCGAGCGCATCGTAGGCGGCTAGGTCGAGCCGCGACTGATCGAGCTCGTCGACGTAGAAACCGACGAACGATCGGAAGACGAGCGACTGCGGATCGACAGGGTCTACCTCGAGGGCACGGCTCAGGTTCTCGTAGCCGAGCTCCATGATCTCCTGCGCTTCGATCCCGACCTCGAGGGCGACGAGCGCCTTGTAGAAACCGGCGTAGGAGAGAACCTCGACGTTCTCAGGCTGCTGCGCCAGTACCGAGTTGTAGAGGTCGATCCCGCGAGCGGGCGTGGTTGTGAGCACCGACTCCGCTGCGAGATTCACATCTGTGATCGCGAGTCCCGACGTCGAGTAGGAATCGGGGTCGTCGGTGTAGAGGAGTGCTTCGACGATGCCGATGCGCAGCCCCTGCGCCTGCACGAGTTGCTCGATGAACGGTGGGGCGTCGCCGGCATCGAGCGCCGCCAGATGACCCGCAGCGGTAGCCGCGTCACCCAACTCGAGCGCGATCGCCGCGGCGAAGACTCTGGCATCGGGGTAGTCGGGATCGGAGAACACCGCGTCTTCCACGAACGGCTGCGCGGCCTCCGCATCGCCGTCGAGGCGGGTGAGCCAACCTCGGTACGCAAGCGCCTCGGCATCGGATGGCGCTCGGACGAGGACTTCGTCGTAGATCTCGAGGGCGCGGGCCGGGTCGGTGCCGAGAAGTTGACTCGCCTCGAACTTCTGCTGACGAACGGTCTCGCGGATGTCGCCGGTGACCTCTCCGGTGCCTCGACTTCCGGAGAAGTCGGCGATCAGCATCCCAGCGAGACCGGCCACCGCCACCACGAGCACCGTCCACATCGCAATTCTCGACCACGAACGTCGGACCTCTGGCTCGGGCGGCGCGGCCTGCTCCGCCGGCTCGGCGGCGCGAATGAGTCGAGCGGCGCGGGTGGTGTAGTCGGACTTGAGCGCCTGGTAGTCGTCGTCGTCGAGATCACCAGCGGCGAACTCGGCATCGAGATCGTCGAGCGACGCAAGAACGAAGTCGAGCTCCTCGCCGCGCCCGGCCTCGAGATCAGTCATCAGCCTCGACCGCGCGAACGGCCTCGACCAGCGCCCGGTCGGCCTCCGATGCCTCGAGGTCGCCCTCTCTCTTCCAGCGCCGGAACACGATGACCAGGCCGGCGAGCGCACCGGCGCCGAACACCACCGGGAGAATCCAAACGAGGCTCGTGACCCCGTCGCCCGACGGTGTGTAGTCGACGTCGTCGCCGAAGTTGGAGCGAAGCTCGGAGCGAATGAAGTCGTCGCTTTGCCCCTCATCGATCCATTTCGCGATCGAGATTCGGATGTTTCGGGCGACGGTTGCGTTGGACTCGGCGACCGACTGGCCGTCACAGACCGGACATCCGATGGTCTTCGACAGCGCATAGGCGCGGTCCGCATCAGTGCGTGGCGCCCCTTCGTCGACCGCGGCGAACAGGAACGCCGAGAGCGCAACGGCAACGGCACCGAGCCAGAGCAGGAGACGGCGGGTCATGCCTGTCCGTCCAACCACGACTGCATCACGGCTTCGAGATCGGATTGTGTGACTCCGCCACGGAGCTTGCGAATGACTTCTCCGTCAGGGGCCACGAGGATCGACTCGGGAACGAGCGGCACGCCGTAGTCGACGGCAAGAGCCGCGGTGTCGGTGGCCAGAATCGGCCATTCACCACCGAACTCGGTGAAGAAGTCCCGGATGTTCTGCGGCTGGTCGTCGAAGGCGATCGACACGACAGTGGCAAACCTCGACGGAGCGTGGGTCTCGTGAAACGCCACCAACTCGGGGTGCTCTTGGCGGCACGGCACGCACGAGGTCTGGAAGAAGTTCACCACCACGAATCCACCGCGCTCGTCGTCGAGATCGAAGGTGTCGCCGTCGAGGGTGACGCCAACGATCGGCGGGGCCAGCTCTCCCTCGAGGTTGAAGCTCTGGAAGCCCGTCTCGCCGCTCTCACGGGTTGCGAGGAGCGCGATGAACATCACGAGCACGACCGCGACCGGGGCCACGATCCAAGCTGCCCGCACGGGAGCTGACCGCGGGACCTCCGCGTCGGAAGTATCGGACGTGTCGTTCACACCAACTCCTCCACCGGTTGGTCGATCGGCGGGAGCGGGGCGCTCACCGGCGAGGTGGGGTTGCGGCGCTTCCCCGGAACGACCGCCAAGAGCGTGCCGACCGCCATGACCAACCCGCCGATCCACAACCACACGATCAGCGGCTGCACCGTCACCCTGATCACGACATCGCCGGTGGCGACACCGGCGTCGTCGACCGGGAAACTGTCGACCGAAAGCGCGATGTCGTCGAAGAGCGTCGAACGCACCGATGCGATGCCGATGTTGCGACCCGCAAACGGGTAGTTGGCGATGCCGGGCTCATAGGCCTGGCCGCCGTCGATGCCGATGCTCACGCGCTGCTCGTCGCGGTTGGGGAAGCTACGGAAGTCGAGGCTCTCGTAGGTGAATTCGTGGCCGGCGAAGGTGACGGTCTGGCCCTGCTCGAGAAGGAAGGTGTCTTGACGCACATAGGCGTTGCTCGCGGCGAACGCGACGGCGATCAACACGACACCGACGTGAACGATCATGCCGCCGTTGGTGCGACCCACGAGACCGCGCCAACCCTGGCGACGGGTGGCGAGCACCACCTGACGAAGCGCCGCCCCGCCCGCGAATCCGCCGAGCCCGAACGCAAGGGTGGGCGCCCATCCTCGGGCGCCGACCACGACGGAGAGCACCATGGCACCGGCGCCGATCCAGGCCGGCCAGATCAGACGGTCACCGAGCACGCCGGGAGAAGCCTTGCGCCACGGCAGGACCGGCGCGACCGCCATGAGGAACAGGAGGGTGAATCCGATCGGCATGGTCATGCGATCGAAGTAGGGGTTGCCGACCGAGATCCGATCGTCGTTGATCGCCTCGACGATCAGGGGGAACACGGTGCCGAGCAACACAACGAACGCAAAGGCCGTGAAGAGCACGTTGTTGGCGAGGAATGCACCCTCACGCGAGATCGGCGAGTCCATCCGACCCGGGGACCGAAGCTGATCACCGCGCCACGCGATGAGCCCGAGCGAGACGACCACGATCAGGGTGAAGAAGGCGAGCAGTGCCGGCCCGACGGCCGACTCGGAGAAGGCGTGGACCGATTCGAGAACACCGGCTCGGGTGATGAAGGTCCCGAGGATCGTGAGCGCAAAGGTCGAAATCACCAGCGAGAGATTCCAGACGCGCAACATGCCGCGCCGCTCTTGCACCATCACCGAATGGATGAATGCGGTACCGGTGAGCCACGGAAGGAAGGACGCGTTCTCCACGGGATCCCATGCCCAGTAGCCACCCCAGCCGAGCGTCTCATAGCTCCACCAGGCGCCGAGCACGATGCCGAGCGTGAGGAAGCCCCAGGCCATGACGGTCCATCGCCGGGTGGCGAGCAGCCACCCCTCCCCCACTCGACCAGTTGTGAGCGCGCCGATGGCAAAGGCGAACGGCACCGTGAAGCCCACATAGCCGAGATAGAGAATCGGCGGATGGAACGCCATCAGGATGTGGCTCTGCAGAAGCGGGTTTGGACCGGGTCCGTCGTAACCGGGCGGCGGGTCGAACGACCGGAACGGGTTGGATGGCCCAACCATCAGCAAGAAGAAGAAGGCGCAGACGACGAACAGCGTGAGCAGGACCCAGGCCATCATCGGGTCGTCGCGCTTTTCGCGGAACTTGACCACGACCGCCGCCACGTAGCCGGTGAGCACGAACGTCCACAACAAGATCGAGCCTTCGAGCGCCGACCACAGCGTGGCGACATTGAAGACCGCCGAGGTCTGGCTCGATCCGTGTTGCGCAACGAATTCGATCGTGAAATCACGATTGATGAGCGCTCGCTCCATCCAGACGATCGAGACGGCCGCCATGACGAACATCGTCCAGACGAGTGCCCGCGACTCTCTCCACCACTGAGGTCGGCGACCCAGCAGACCGAGGACCACCACGCCGATACCGGTCAGCGATGCCGCCGCGCCCAGCGCGACAACAACCGCGCCGACGGCGGCGCTGCTCATGCCGAGCAGCCCTCAGCCGTGATTTCCCCCTGCGTGCTGGACTCAGCCAGCCGCTCGTCGTACTCGTCGTCGTTGATGTAGTCGTTGTCGTGCTTCACCCGCATGCGATCGGATGAGTAGTGCCAGCCGTCGTCGGCCAATGCCGGGAAGCCGCTGACATCAGGCGGCGCCTGCACCCAGTTGCCGTCGAGCACGACCGGCGTGCCCCCCTCGAAGAGTTCGGCCGGCTCACCACGATGTACAACGTCGACGAGGACACCGTCGAACGAGACGGTGAACGCGGTGACGACCTCTTCGCCCTGGCTCCCTGAGACGATCGAGCAGCCGACCGGTGTGCCCTGCAGCGTGAAGCGATCGTCACCCAGCTCGATGCGCTCAGCGACCGCTTCGTCGGCGTTGTAGAAGAACAGCGCACCGGTCAGGAGGTTCCAGACCAGGGCGATCACCGCGACCAGCACGGCCACCGCGATCACGGCGGGCACCCAACGGCGCTGCCGGGTGCGGCCCTCGCGGGGTGACTGCGGCGCAAGCGTGTCGGTCATGTCTCGTCCGTCGTCATCCAACGGCGCCGATCGGCCGGTACTCGGGCCGTCAGCTGACGGCCCCGGCGAAGGAGACTCCCGGCGTAGACAACGCCCACGGCGAGGGTCACGCCCCAGCCGACGAGGAGGTAGCCGAAATGAGTCATACGTCGATCTCCGTGGGTTCGCCTTCGGCCCGCCGCTCAGCGAGTGCCTGATCGAG
>CALKOE010000215.1 GCA_938091985.1 uncultured Acidimicrobiales bacterium
GAGAGTTCACCACGCCGCGCTTCATGCCGGTCGGCACCAGTGGAGCGATCCGGCACCTGGCCTCCGACGACGTGGAAGCGCTCGGCGCCCAGGTGATCCTCGCCAACACCTATCACCTCATGCTGCGGCCGGGAGCCGACATCGTCGCTGAGCTCGGCGGCATCCACGGGTTTGCAGCGTGGGACGGACACTTCCTCACCGACTCCGGTGGCTACCAGATCTTCTCTCTCGGCCCCGACCTCACCGATGAGGGAGCGACGTTCAAGTCCACCTACGACGGCTCGACGCACCTCCTCACACCCGAACGCGCCGTCGAAGTCCAGGCGCTCATCGGGGCCGACATTCAAATGGTGCTCGACGTCTGTCCGAGTTCGGTCGCCGACCTCTCGGTCGTGAAGGCGGCGGTGGATCGCACCTCGCTGTGGGCCGAACGAGGTCGCCGCTCGTTTCTCGACCACGCCGACGCGGCGGGCCGTCAGAGCCAGTTCGGCATCGTGCAGGGCGGAACCGACGAAGGCCTGCGCCAGGAGTCGGCCGAGCGAATCGTCTCGCTCGACTTCGACGGCTATGCCGTCGGTGGCCTGTCGGTCGGGGAGGATCGCAGCGAGATGCTGCACGGCCTCGAGTCGTGCATGAACATCCTGCCGACCGATCAGCCTCGCTATTTCATGGGTCTCGGCGACCCGATCGGCATCATCGAAGCGGTCGCCCGCGGTGTCGACATGTTCGATTGCGTACTGCCCACTCGTCATGCCCGCCACGGCACGGTCATGACCGACACCGGCCGATTCAACCTCACCCGCGCCGAGTTCGGCCGTAGCGACGACCCCCTGGATCCGTCCTGGCCGGAGAGTCCCGCGAATCGCTGGAGTCGCGGGTATCTCCGTCATCTGCTCCAGACCAAAGAACCCACCGCAGCGCGAATTCTCACGCTTCACAACGTTGCGTGGCTGCTCCGCTTCATGGATCAGATGGCCGACTCGATCCGAGTCGGTGAATTCGACTCGTTCCGTCGGGGCGTTCACGAGGTGTGGGGCAGCTAGCCTCTCTCCCTATGTCTGTTGTCGTCCTCGTCGTTCTCATGGGTGCGCTCTACGCGTTCATGATCCTCCCGCAGCAAAAGCGCATGAAGGCGCACACCGCGTTGCTGAAGTCGCTGGAGGAAGGCGACATCGTCGTCACCAACGCCGGCATCTACGGCGCCATCGCCGAAGTCGACGACAACGTGGTGTGGCTCGAGGTCGCGCCCGACGTCGAACTGAAGATCTCCAAGTCGGCAATCACCGACCGCGTGAGCGACGACGACGAAGACGACGACGACGAGGATGAGGGTGGCGACGAACTCGTCGAAGCCGATTCGGAAGACGGCGACGTCTGACAATGCGACGCCAGGTCAGCTTTGTGATCGGCGTGGTCGCGCTCGCAATCGCGGGCATCGTCTACACCTTTGCGGCAGGCAACGAGCCGTTGCTCGGGCTTGATCTGCAGGGCGGTGCCTCGGTCGTGCTCGAGCCAGAGCCGAACCCCGATGGCACGCCAGTGTCGGAGGACGTGCTCGATCAGGCGATCGACGTCATCCGCAACCGAATCGATGGGCTCGGAGTTCGCGAGCCGGAGATCACCCGCCAGGGCCAGACCGTGCTCGTGCAGATCCCGGGTGTCGATGACCAGGCACGCGCCCTCGAGCTGGTCGGCCAGACCGCTGAGCTTCGCTTCCGGCCCGTACTCGACATCGGCGTGCCAGGACTCGACTTCTCGGTAGTTGCCTCAGCAGTTTGTCCAACGACTGACACCGGCGAGTTGTCGCCGGCCTTCGCCGCAGGTGAGCTCACGCCCGACGCGGCAGCGAGCGAGTGCATGCTGGCCGACGAAGACGCCGGGCGGCGCCTACTGCTCGGACCGGCTCCTGTTCTTCTCTCGGGCGAATCCGACGCGGATCGCCTCACAGGTCGCGCCGTGGAGGGTGCCACTGCTCGCTTTGGTCTCAGCACCGGCGGTGGGTGGGGCGTGTCGTTGGTACTCAACGGCGGTTCGCCCGGCATCGACGACTGGAACGCGTTGGCCGCTCAGTGCGTGTCCCGCAGCGTTGTTTGCCCTACGAGTCTGCTCGCGATCGAGATCGACGGCGTGGTGGAGAGCGCCCCCACCGTTCAGACCGCCAACTTCGACCGCTCCAACATCAGCATCACCGGTAGCTTCAGCGAAGGTGAGGCAAAGGACCTCGCGTTGGTGCTTCGTTTCGGTTCGCTGCCTGTGGAACTCACAGCGCAGGAGAGTCGCACGGTCTCGTCCACGTTGGGCGAAGACGCGCTCGACGCCGGCATCGCCGCCGGCATTCTGGGCCTCGCGCTCGTGTCGCTCTACCTGATCGCCTACTACCGGCTCCTCGGGCTGGTCGCGATCTCGAGCCTCGCGATCTCGGGAGCAATTCTCTGGACGATGATCGCCTGGCTGGGCGAGTCGCAGGGCCTTGCCCTCACCCTCGCGGGGGTGACGGGCCTGATCGTGTCGGTGGGCGTGTCGGTCGACTCCAATGTCGTCTACTTCGAGCATCTGAAGGAAGACGTACGCGGCGGTCGCACGGTTCGTTCCGCCGTCGAACGCGCGTTCCCGATTGCGTTCTCGACCATCGTGAAGGCCGACGTCGCCAGCCTCATTGCCGCTGGGGTGCTCTACTTCCTCACGGTCGGCCAGGTGAAGGGATTTGCTCTCTTCCTGGGCCTCGCAACCGTGCTCGACCTGGTGGCCACCTACTTCTTCATGGGTCCGGTGATCCGTCTCATGGCTCGACGTGACGGGATGACCGAACGGCCCGGACGCTATGGAATCCCGAGCACGAAGGTGGCGTCATGAACACCCTGCGCCTGCTCTATCGAGGCGAGCAGAACTTCGACTTCCCCAAGATGTGGCGCAAGGCGCTGATCGGGTCAGCCGTTCTCGTGCTCATCAGCGTCGGCTCGCTGGTGTTTCGCGGACTCAACCTCGGCATCGAATTCGAGGGTGGCACCTCGTGGGAGGTCGCCGCTCCGGGCGTGTCGGTCAGCGATGCGCGCGACGCGCTGTCCGGCACCGACGCGGCCGCCGGCAAGAT
>CALKOE010000216.1 GCA_938091985.1 uncultured Acidimicrobiales bacterium
TCTGGCCAGGGGCTCGGTCCCGGCCTCGTGGTGCTGCCGGGACAGGGAAACTCGCTCGCCATCGAGACCGATGCCGGAGTGGTCGTCCTCGATGCCAGCGGGCACCGTCACGCCGACGCCATGATCGCGACCCTTCGTGAACACACCGATGCCCCGGTCCATGCGATCGTTTACAGCCACGGGCACCACGGCTACAACGCTGCCGTCGACGTGTGGCAACGCCACAACGAGTCGCGTGGTGACGCCCCGCAGCGACTGGTCGCGCACGAACGGGTCGTCGACCGGTACGCCCGATACCGAGAGACCCAGCAGCTCCAGCTGCGTATGGCTTCAGTTCAGTTCCCGGCTCGAAGGCCGGTCCCACTCGACGTCTTGGCGGTTGGATTGGCGCTGCACGATCCGACCGAGACGTTTGCCGACCACATGGTCTTGGTCGACGGTTCTCGGAGGGTGGAGTTGATCTGGGCACCGTCGGAGACCGACGACGCGTTGGCGGTGTGGTTGCCCGACGACGGGCTGCTCTGTGGCGGCGCAGCAACGCCGGGGTTCACCATTCCCAACATCGGCACGCCGTTGCGCACGCAGCGCCTCACCAGCCGGTGGGCCGACACGCTGGATCGGCTGAGGTCGCTGGGCGCGGCGCGGCTGATGACCGAGTTCGGCCCGATGATCGAGGGTGACGACGTTGCCCACCAGCTGACGGCGACGGCTGAGGCGTTGCGTTGGCTCCGCCGCGAGGTGGTCGACCGGATGAACGCGGGCATGGCCGAGGGGGAAATTCTGGCCGACATGACGTATCCCGCAGAGCTCTTCGACCAGCCCTGGATGCGTCCCACGTATGGCGCCCCCGACTACATCGTGCGCGACATCTACCGGGAGGAGAACGGTTGGTGGGACCGCAACCCCACGACGTTGCATCCGGCCCCGCCTGCGGCCGCCGCGGCCGCCGTGGTCTCAGCGATCGCTGATCCGCAGGTGGTGCTCGACCGAGCCCGCGAGCTATCCGACGCGGGAGAGACGCAGCTGGCGCTCCACGTCGTTGACCTGCTTGCGCTCGCCGAGGGCGACGAGCCGACTCTGGTCGAGGCCCGATCCCTCAAGGCCGAACTCAGTCGGCGCCGCGCAAGTGAGGTGGATCCGTTCGTGTCGAAGTCCTGCTATCGATCGAGCGCGAACATGATCGAGGCCGGCGATGCGAGCTGGACTTCGCTCGCCTGACCCACGCCGCGCTCAGGCTGCTTGGAGCGCGCAACCCTCGATCGTGATGCGGTGGAGGTAGCGGCGATGGCCGTGGTAATCGTTGAGCGCGAAGTGCCAGGTCGACCGGTTGTCCCACATGGCCAACGCGCCTTCTGTCCATCGGAATCGGGTCTGGAACTCGGGCCGTGAGGCGTGCGAATACAAGAAGTCGAGCAACGCTGCGGATTCCCTGGCATTCCAGCCCACGATGCCGGTGGTGAAGCCGGGATTCACATAGAGCAGCGAGCGACCGGTGTGGGGGTGGGCGATGACGACCGGGTGGATGGAGTCCTGGGTGGCTGCGTCGGGATTGCCGATCCGATCTGTCACGCCCTCGCGGCCGCGAGCGCCGTCGCCGAAGACGTGGCGACTCGAGTGGACGGCATGGAGACCGTTGAGCATCTCCTTGAATCCGTCGGAGAGTGCGTCGTAGGCGGCGCCCATGCCGGCGAAGAGCGTGTCGCCTCCGACGGGCGGGATCTCGCGACCGTAGAGCACTGACCCCTGGGCCGGTTCGGTGTCGTAGGAGTGATCGGTGTGCCACCCGCCGCCGATGTTCTGCGCTTGGTCGGCCTCCTTCAGCACCTCGGCGATCTGAGGATGGCCGTCGACTGCGGAGAAGAAGCGGTTGACGTTGATCGAGCCGATCCGCTCGGCGAACGCGATTTGGTCCTCCGGAGAGAGGTCCTGATCGCGAAAGAACAACACGCCGTGGTCGCCCCAGGCATCGATGATCGCGTCGACGTCGGCGTCGGTGAGCGACCGAAGGTCGATGCCGCTGACTTCGGCGCCCAGGGCACTACTGGTCGGGGTGATCTCCATGCCGGGAGTGTAGAACTCGGCCCGGTTCACTCACCGAATCGCTGTTGGAGCTCCCGCTTCTGGACTTTGCCGGCCGGGTTTCGAGGTAGGGCATCGACCACCTCGAGACGCGACGGCGCTGCCTGCCGGCGAAGGCCGGCATCGACGAGCGCGGTCTGCACGGACTCGAGGGTCACGGTGGCGCCAGAGGCCGTCACCACGACGGCACACACGGCCTCGCCGGTGCGAGCGTCTGGCAGGCCGATCACGGTGGCGTCGGCGATCGACGTCATCGCGAAGAGGAGATCCTCCACTTCCTGGGCCGAGATGTTCTCGCCATTGCGGATGATGATGTCCTTGAGCCGCCCGGTGATGCGTACGAAACCCTCGGCATCGATCACACCGAGGTCGCCCGTGCGGTAGTAGCCCTCGGCATCGAACGCAGCGTCGTTCAACGTGGCATCGACGTAGCCGAGCATGAGCTGTGGGCCCTTGACCCGCAGCTCGCCTTCTTCGTTCGGAGCGCACCGGTCGCCGCTGCTGTTCACCGCGATCAGGTCGACCCTTGGAAGGGGTCGCCCTTCCGTTGTGGCGATCTTCTCGTTGGGGTCGGTGACGTCGCCGTTGGTGAGCTCGGGGGCCTCGGTGAGTCCCCACCCCGAGACCGCGCCTGCCCCACCGAGCTCGTTGACGAGTCGGGCGTGGAGCGCGGGCGGAATGGGCGCTCCGCCACCGGGGCAGACCTTCAGGTCGGGGAAGAGCGGTGTGTCTCTGGCTTCCTGGGCGGCGAGATACATCAGGAAGAACGGTGTGCCGGTGCCGGCGTGGGTGCATCCCTCCGCAGAGAGGAAGTCGATGGTCGCCACCGGATCGACTGCCTCGTCGAGAAGGTGGGTACATCCGCGTTGGAGCGCCATGAAGAGCAGCCCGATGCCGCCGATGTGGGGAAACGGGAAGACGAGGGAGTAGCGGTCGCCGGGCTGCACGTCGAGTCGTTCGGCCATCGGGTCGGGGAACGAGCCGACCGTCTGGTCCGCGTGCATCGCACCTTTCGGGTCGGCGGTCGTGCCCGAGGTGTAGCAAATCCAGCGGACCTCGTCGGGAGCCGGCTCGACGGCCGGTGCCAACGCATCGCCGTTCCCGGTCGGAAACGATCCGGGCGCGACAACGAGGGTCTGGACATCACCGATCTCAGCGGCAACGTCGGCCGCCATCGCCCCATAGTCGAACCCCCCGAAGACACCCGGGGAGATGAGGAACTTGGCGCCGGCCTGGCGAGCACAGAAGGCCACCTCGCGGTGGCGGTAGATGCCGATGATCGGGTTCTGGACGGCGCCGAGGTGCGAGAGCGCTCCGGCGAGCACGACCGTGTCGACCCACGTGGGAAGAATCCAGGTCACGACATCGCCGCGCCGCACGCCGGCGTCGTGGAGACCCGCGGCCATCGCTCTGACTCGTGATCGATATTCGCCGAAGGTGGCGGTGTCGCCCTGACGAGACACGAGCATCGGTTCGTCGGGCCAGCGCTCAGCGGCTTCCTCGATGAGGGTGCACAGCATGGGTGGCTCGGAGATCGCTTCAGCTCGGTTCATGAGTCGGTCCACTCGACTTGGTCATCGCGGGTGGGTTGGCGGCCGGTGCGAAAGGGGCACAACGGCGCCGCGGCGAGCAAGATCCGGTGCCAGTCGGTCGCGGTCTCACGCGCTCCCGCCCGCCAGGTCAAGATTCCTTCGTCGCTGCGTTGCGCAGACTCGGCGCGGGCCCAGGCATCCCAATCGGGCAGCGCCCACAGGAGGATGGCTTCGTCGTCGTCTCGCATCGCCGTGGTCCACGCACCGACGAGGTCCCAACCGAACGGTCGGTAGGCGGGTGAGGCCACCTGTCGCGACAACTCGAGCAGATCCGGGGCGCTGCCGGGACGGCAGCGAATGATCTCGTGGGCGAACACGGTGGCCCGAGTGCCGGCGGCGAGCGACTGTTCGATCGTGGGCATCCAGGGAGCCGGCAACGCGATCCGGTCGAATCCGCCTCGCCGGAACTCGGCCGCCTTCTTCCACCAGCGTTCGAGTTTCGGGTCTTGGAGGCCGCTGCCGGTTGCTTCTCCGGCAAACGAGCGGGCGAGCCCGTCGAGGCCCGGCTCCTCCCAGATGTTGCACACCTGCGGCCACGGACCGGTGCTGCCGAGCACCGCCCACATGCCGAACAGAAGCTGGTCGCGGTCCTCCTGCGCGCCGGGACTCCAGTTGGCGGCCATGTGCTGCATGTAGTTCGCCCGGTGGGCGCCCCGAATGTCGATGAACTCGTGGATGTAGGCCTTCTCGTTGGGCTCGATCGAGTCGTTCACCGTTTTGTCTCCAGAAGTGATCGTCGCAACAGCTTGCCTGCTTCGTTGCGGGGGAGCGCATCGATCCGCTCGAACCGGACCGGCACCTTGTAGGCCACGAGACTGGCGCGGCAGGCGGCCGCCAACGCCTCATCGTCAGGAGCGTCGCTGGGGTCGGCGACCGTCACGACGAATGCCACCGGGATCTGGCCCAGCCGGTCGTCGGGGGCCCCGACGACTGCGGCCTCTCGCACGCCGGGAACCGCGGCGAGAACCTCTTCGACTTCGTCGGGGAAGACCTTGTTGCCGCCGCGGTTGATCAGGTCACCTTGGCGGCCCTCGATCCAGACGAATCCTTCGCCGTCGATGCGAGCGAGGTCGCCGGTGTGGACGAATCCGTCGTCGCTCAGCCGGTCGGTGAGGTCGTCGCCATCCGCGTAGCCGGCCGCGGTGTTGGGCGGTCGCACGAGCAACTCACCGACGTTGTTCTGGTCAGGGTCGTCGAGTCGGATGTCGACACCGGGGTGCGGCTTGCCGATGGCACCGATCTTGTCGGGGTGGGCCTTCGCGTCCGCTGCCGTCCATCCGATCACTTCTCCGATCTCGGCCTGGCCGTAGCCATTGAGGACGGTGACGCCGAAACGGTCGGTGAAGCGGCGGGCTTGAAACGGCGACAGGGGTGCGGTGATCGAGCGGAGGTAGCGCAGCGGCGCCAACGACTCGATCGACGGGTCATCGGAGAGCATCGCCATGGCTGCGGGTGGGAGCACCGTGGAGCGGATGGCGTGGCGGCGTACCAAGGTGGCGAAGGTCTGCGTGTCGAAGCCGTTCATGAGTACGAGTGGCGCGCCGGCCCGCAGTCCGAAGAGGGCGTTGTAGATCCCCGCGTTGAGCGCCATCGACACCGGGATCAGGTTCGGCGACGGCGGCTTGGCCGGGTCACGAGCACCCGTGCGCAGCGGGCCCAGGACCCGGTCGATGATCTCGAGGTAGGCATCGTGGGTGTGGAGCACCGCTTTCGGACGACCGGAGGTGCCCGAGGTCCAGAGCACAAACGCCACGCCGGGATCGTGGAGCGTGTCGGTGTGGTGCGGTCGCACGCCGGTGCTGTCGACGATCATCGAGGCACCAGTGCGCTCGAGAACCTCGTCGATCACTGCCTGGGGTTGGCGGGGATTGATCGGGACGAAAACTTGGCCGTTCCGCCATGCGGCAAACATGCCGAGCAGCATTTCGGTTCCTTCGGCCACGATCGCGACCGGCTTCCCCGGTCCCGAGGCGCCAAGGAGTTGCTCGGCGAGCGCGTCGACGCGCTCGACCACCTCTCCCTTTGTGAATGACCGGTCGAGTTCGGAGACAAGCGTGTCGCCGGCTCCAGCCGGATGGTCAGTCAGCAGTGAAGAGAGGTTCACGCGTCGTCGAGCGGAGCCCACTGCGGGTCGCGTTTCTCGGCAAAGGCCCTCGGCCCCTCGTCCTGGTCGGGATGGCCCCACATGCTCACGAGGTGTTGGGCACCGGCCTTGCAGGCATCGGTCAAGCCGAGCTCGAGCGCACCCCATAGCGCCTTCTTCGTGGCGGCCATGGCGGCCGGCGAGTTCTTGGCGATCGTCTCGCCGATCTCCTGGGCTCGCTCCCGGAGCTGTTCGGGTGGGTCGACGATCTCGGAGATCATCCCCAGTTCGTAGGCCCGCTCCGGCCCCATGCGTTCGTACTTGCCCATGAACGCCATTCGCATCACGGCTTCGACCGGCATCTTCTTCATCAGCCCGATGGCCTCGATCGCAACGACCTGACCGACCGACACGTGGGGGTCGAAGAACTGTGCGTCGCTGGCCGCGATCACGATGTCGGCGTCGGCGACCCAGTGGAATCCGCCGCCGCAGCAGATCCCGTTGACTGCGGTGATGACCGGCTTCCAGACCTCTTGATGCCACGAGGTGAAGTGGACGTCGAAGTCCTCCATCGACTCTCGGTAGCGCTCGAATCCGACGCCATCCGAGGCGATCTCGGAGACGTCGACGCCAGTCTGGAAGTCGCGCCCGTTTCCGGTGTGGACGATCACTCGCACCGCCGGGTCGTTGTTCAGTTCGTTCCACGCGTCGGCGAATTCATCACGCATCGCGCCGCTCATCGCGTTGCGGACGTCGGGCCGGTCGTTGATCAACCATCCGACGGGGCCGTGGCGTTCGACGACCAGGTGTTCGTAGCTCATCTCGGGGTGTCCTCCCAGCTTGCGCCATGCCACGGGTCGGGCTCCCGCGGAAGGCCCAGCACCTTCTCACCGATCACGTTCTTGTTCACTTCCGTCGTGCCGCCTTCGATTGTGTTCGCCCGGCTCCTGATCATTCCCGAGAGCTCGTAGGGGAGCGACTCGGCCCACGTGTCGGCGAGGGGAAATGCCATCGCCGCGGCGCCGAGCATGTCGGTTGCCGCAAGCTGGATCGCCTGGTTGAGGGTGCCTTGGTGCACCTTGCCGACCGATGCGGCGGGTCCGGGGGTACCTCCCGCCTTGACGGTGGCCCGCACTCTCTCGTTGGTCCAGCCCCGAACTTGCTCCTCGCAATACAGCGCGACGAGTCGGTCCTTCATGACCGGGTCGACGGGGTTGCGGCGGGCGGCCTCGATGAGACGAGCGACCCCGCTGCCGCCGATGCGATCCACGCCACCTGACCCTGATCCGGCGACCATCTGTCGTTCGCCGGCGAGCGTCGACGCGGCGACTCGCCAGCCGTCGCCCGCAGCACCGACGCGATTCGTATCGGGCACGCGCACGTCGTCGAGCCACACCTCGTTGAAGTCGACGGTGCCTCCCATGTGGCGCAGCTCTCGGACCTCCACCCCCGGGCTCCGCAGGTCCACGAGGAAGTAGGTGATGCCCTTGCGCTTCATCGCCGAGGGGTCGGTGCGGGCGAGACAGATCGCGAACTCCGAATGGTGTGCCCAGGTGCTCCACACCTTCTGTCCGTTGAGCACCCACTCGTCGCCATCGAGCTCGGCCCGCATCGACAGCGATGCGAGGTCAGATCCTGCGCCGGGTTCGCTGAACATCTGACACCAGCGCTCGGCGTTTTGCACCATGGGCGGGAGAAACCGGAGCCGCTGCGCTTCGGTGCCGTGGGCAAAGAGTGCGGGGGCCATGTTGTGCAGGCCGAGCGGGTTGAGTCGTCCGAGATTGAGCGGGCCGAGTCGGCCCTCGATCAGCCGGGCCTGTTCGACCGAGAGATCGAGTCCGCCATACGCGACGGGCCAGGTGGAAACCGCGAGTCCTGTCGCGGCGAAGCTCGGGTACCAGGCCTCGTATTCGGCGCGAGGGCGGATGGCGCGGATCGCCTGGCGGCCTTCAGCGGCGGCGTTCTGCCAGCTCTGCGGGACCTCGGATGCAACCCAAGCTTCCACGGCTTCGAGCAGCGCGTCGTCGGCGCTGTCGGGCCCGACCGCCAGTCGATGTGCAACGTCCACTCAGCTCGTCCTCGCTCGATTTGCCGCTTCGGATAATGTATACAGTTCTCGAAAGACGGTCCACAGCGAGCCAGGGGACGCCGATGACGGATGCAGCCATCACGGAAGAGGGGATCGCCCGGCTCCGTGCCCGGATCGGGGTCGCACAGCCCCACCCGCAGCCGCCGTGGTACCGGTCGCCGGGCCCGGATGCATTCCGCCACGTCTCGGAGGCGTGCGGTGATGACAACCCGCTCTGGTGCGATCCCGAGCATGCGTCGGCCAGCGTGTGGGGTGCCCCGATCGGTTCTCCCAACATCAATGGAGGCGACACGCTGATCGGCGAGAACGAGGTCGGTC
>CALKOE010000217.1 GCA_938091985.1 uncultured Acidimicrobiales bacterium
GAGCGCGTCGTGGATGAACCGCCGGTCGAATCCTCGACGACGACCACCACCACGTTGCCGCCGACGAGGCGACGACCACGGTGACACTTCCCCCGACGACGACCGTCACGCTTCCGCCGACGACCACCTCGACGGCGCCGCCGACCACCACGACGACCACTCCCAGCTATCCGACCGTGCCGCCGACCACGTCGACGACCACGACGCTCGGCTACCCGACGACGTAGCTCCAGCGGTCGGGCTCGGGAGCACCGGCTCGCTCGAAGCACTGGATGTCGAACCAGATCGGCAGCAGGAACTTGACGTAGAAGGCACGCGTGACGTGGTCTCCGTTCACCAGGTCCTCGTATTCCTTGATTTGCACGCGATCATCTGCGGCCTGGAGTGTCTGTGCCGTCCGGAGGTAGCCATCGACCTCAGCCCGGGTCTCACACAGGAGGCCGAGGTGGTCGTAGCCGGGCGAATCGATGTGCACCCGCTGCTCGGTCACGAGAATGAACTGGCTCGTGGCCGCATCCGTCCGCAGAAGCAGCCCGACCTGCCCGAGGATCGGGACGTCGCTGGTCGTCCAGCCGAGTAGCTCACCGTAGAAGCGAGTGATGTCGTCGCGATGGGTCGCGAGGTCGCCCGGGGGGAGGGTCAGTTCCATGTGGTTGAAGCGAAGCGGCATTCCGCGATGTCAGCCGAGCACAGCGCTGCTGTCCAATGGGCGGCTCGGTCTAGGGTTGCGCCTCGTGGGATGGAATCGAGCCCCGAGGCGAGTGGTCGCGGCAGCATTGATGGCGGCGGCCGGGTTGTTTTCGGCGGTCCCCGCGGGCGCGTTCGTGACGGTCGCTCACCCGGTGGGTCCGGCTCCGAGCATGGGTGTGCTTGAAGCCGACGCCGGTCCGTTCTCGACGCAGGCCTTTGTGCCGAACACCTCGCCCGGCTTCGGCGGCGGCACCATCTACTTTCCGATCGACCCCACCGAAGGACCGCTTGCCGCGATCGCGGTCAGTCCTGGCTACACGGGCACGCAGTCCAGTATCGACTGGCTCGGCCCCCGTCTCGCCTCCCACGGGTTCGTCGTGATCACGATCGACACGGACTCGCTGTTCAACTTCCCGTCGAGTCGGGCCGACCAGCTCAGCGCGGCCCTCGACCTGGTGGCGGCGGAGTCCAACGATGGCTCGTCGCCCATCACGAACCTCGTGGATCCCGAACGGCGAGGAGTGATTGGTCACTCCATGGGCGGGGGCGGGGCACTGATTGCCGCCGAGAACGACCCGACGATCGACGTGGCAATCCCGCTGGCCCCCTGGAACACCGGCACCGACTTCTCCGCTGTCGATGTTCCGGTGCTCGTTGTTGCTTGCGAGAACGACCTCATCGCACCCACGGCGATTCACAGCGAACCGATGTACGAGAGCATCACGGGCGAGAAGGCGTACCTCGAGCTCAACGACGGCTCTCACAGTTGCGCCAACAGCGGCAACGGAGACCGGGACCTTCTCGGGAAATACATGGTGTCGTGGTTGAAGCGTTGGCTCGATCAGGACCTTCGCTACGGGCCGTACCTCTGCGGGCCGTTGCACGATGCCGACCTCGTTGGTCCCGACATCTCGGACTACCGCGACACCTGCGCCTACGACCTTCCGGTCCTTGCGACGCCTTCGGGCGCCGTCGTGAACGAGGGCCCTTTCGGCTTCCAGACAGCGTGCGTGCCGGTGGTGCTGGATCGACCCGCGGAGTATCCAGTCACGGTCGACTGGGCCACGCTCGACAATTCTGCGCCCGGTGTGGCGACGGCGGGCGCCGACTACATCGCGGCGGAGGGGACCGTGACGATCGGAGTCGGTGAGTCGACGGGTTGCGCCGACATCACGCTTGTCGGCGATGCGATCGACGAGCCTCCGCTTCTCTATGGCGAGTGGCTGCTCGTGGTCTTCTCGAATCCGAGCGTCAACACCTCGATCGATCCGTCGTTCTTCGGTCTCGGCTTGGTCGTCATTCTCGACGGCGACTGAGCGAGGCATCCTTCTCCGTGATGATCTGGTTTTCGTCTCGTGCTCGTTGGTTGGCGGTGGCTGTAGCGGTGGCTGTGGTCGCTGGTGGATGTGGTGACGTGTCTTCGTCGCCGGTGTCTTCGAGCACTGTGGCGGTGCCGGTCGATGTGAGTGGTCTCGGTGTGGTTGATGGGGGTGTGTCGCGGGGTCGGGCGGTGTGGCCGTTGGTTGATGCGGTGCCGGCGTTTCGTAAGGCCGGGGTGTTGATGGTGGCGGGGGCGG
This sequence comes from uncultured Acidimicrobiales bacterium, assembly GCA_938091985.1. Classification (GTDB taxonomy): domain Bacteria; phylum Actinomycetota; class Acidimicrobiia; order Acidimicrobiales; family Aldehydirespiratoraceae; genus JAJRXC01. The sequence continues at coordinate 2,268 of CALKOE010000217.1, forward strand.
ATTATGAGCCGTTGCTTGGTTCGGGTCTTGTGCAGGAGCGTGCGGTGGTCACGATGAATGCTGATCGTGCGGTTCTGGCGTTTGCGCCGGAGCGTGGTGCGGTGGTGTTTGATCGGATCGAGTTGGGTGGGTTTGTTGGTGAGGCGGATGGGTGGCCGTTTGTGATCACGGCGCAGGGTGATTTGGTGGTGTTCTCCTCGGTTGGGGATCGGGCGGCGTGTGAGGCGGTGCTTGGTGAGGATGAGCCCTTTGTCGGGTTTGGGATCGAGACGGAGGTGGAGGGCCGGTTGTCGTTTGCGGCGGCGTCGTGTGGCGAGCTGCGAGATGGCGGTGGTGATGTGGTGGTGGGTGAGATGGCTGCGCCTGTGTCGGGGGTGTTGACGTTTGGTGTGTTGCTGCGCGCTGAGGTTGCTGAGGTTGTCGAGACGGTGGTGACGCTGGAGTGGTTGGCGTTGGTGGATTCATCGGAGCCGGTGGTGGCTGGGCCGGTCGTGGTTGAGGTTGTGGGGCGTGAGCGGACGTTGTCGGTTCGTAGCGAGGATCCTGGTGATGATG
>CALKOE010000218.1 GCA_938091985.1 uncultured Acidimicrobiales bacterium
GTTGTCGGTGTCCGCGTTGGAATCGCCGTCATCGCCACAGGAAGCGGCAAACAGCGTGAATGCGAAGAGAAGGGCGAGCAATCTCGCCAGTCTCGAGCGTGAGGATCGGGTAGTCATGGGTATCTCCTCCAGGGGGAAACCATCGGCGGGACATGTGACTCGCGCCACAAGGTTTAGCACCATGGTCCATGCAATGCGTCACCCGCAAGCATTCGCCACAAGAACTTCAAGCTGATTTCAGATTCGTTGCGATCCGATCGGCGCGCCGAGCCAACCCTCAGGGGTGTTGGCTGCTCACCGAGACGACTTCACCGGTCATATAACTGGCCAGATCACTGGCGAGAAACACCATCACGTTGGCGACTTCCCAAGGCTCAGCGGCCCGACCGAACGCCTCACGCGCCGACAACTGATCGAGAAGAGCTTCGTCACTGACCTTCGCGAGGAATGCATGCATGGCGATGCTCGGGGCAACGGCATTGACCCTGATGCCGTGCTCGGCCGACTCGATCGCCGAACAGCGGGTGAGCGCCATCACGCCCGCCTTCGCTGCGGCGTAGTGGCACTGCTCTTCTTGCGCCCGCCAGCCGACGACCGACGCGTTGTTCACGATCGCGCCTTCGATTCCTGCATCGATCATGTGGCGCAGCACGGCTCGGGTGCAGCGCATCGTGCCGTCGAGCGTCACGCCCAGAACGGCGCTCCACTGGTCGTCGGTCATGTCGACGAGACGGACCGAACCACCGAGACCGGCATTGTTCATCATGACGTCGATACCGCCCATGCCATCGACGGCGGCAGCCACAAGTGCCTGCACGTCGTCTTCCACGGTGACGTTGCAGATCTGAGTCAGCGGTCGAGTCCCGGTCTCGGTCGCGAGACGGTCGGCGGTCTCGTCGAGACGGCGCTCATGGATGTCGGAGATGAGCACCTTGGCGCCCTCGAGCAGGCAGCGCTTCGCTACCGCCGAGCCGATTCCGGTGCCGGCAGCCGCCGTGACAACGACCCGCTTCCCGGCGAGCAGATTGCGCCCGTCCGGCTCTTCCGGGATCGACGGCACCGTCAGTCCTTCTTCTCTTGTGCGGCCATGTCGGCCATGCGGCGCTCGAGGTCGGAAATGAACGGGTTTGGTTCCTGCCCGACTGTGGTGGGGAGCATCTGGGCGATCTCCTCGGGCGACCACTGGTCGCCACCGGCCCACATCGTGCGCAGTTCTTCAGGCTGGTTCCACACGGAGATCCGACGCCCGACGACGGTGTAGACCTGCGCGTTGATCTCGCGGCCCGCATCGCTCATCAGATAGATGGCCATCGGGGCGATGTCGCCCGGCTCACCGGTCTCGATCTCAAACGGCACGTTCTCGCTCATGCGGGTCTTCGCCACCGGCGCAATGCAGTTGGCGTTGATCGCCGGGCCACCACGGAGCTTGATGCTCGCGGCCGTCATCGCGGCAGAACGGGTGAGGCTGACGATGCCGCCCTTGGCAGCGGAGTAGTTCGGCTGCGCTGTCGACGCGGTGAACGCTCCCGACGTGAATCCGACGAGCGAGCCGCCGGTCTCCTGCTTGCGCATCCGGGCGAACGCAGCGCGATAGACGTTGAAGTGACCCTTGAGGTGAACGGCGACTACATGGTCCCATTCGTCTTCGCTCATGTTGAAGAGCATCCGCTCGCGCAACACGCCGGCCGGGCAGACGACACCGTCGATGGTGCCCCAGTTGTCGACCGCCGCTGCCACCACAGCTTCGCCGACGTCGAACTGGCTGATATCGCCGGCCACAGCGACGGCCTTACCGCCTGCTGCCTCGATCTCGGCGACGGCAGCATCGGCCACCTCACTCGAGGGGTCGCTGCCGTCCATCGACACGCCGTAGTCAGCGACCACGATGTTGGCGCCTTCGGCGGCCGCCGCGAGAGCGATGGCCTTGCCGATACCGGCGCCGCCGCCGGTGATTGCGATGTTCTTGCCTTCGAGGAATCCGGCCACAGCCCGATGCTCCTGTGTTCGTGATCAGTGAGAAAGCGACACTAGTCAACCGCCCCTGCCGACCCGTAGTTCGCCCGGAGCGACGCCGGTGTCAGACACCCGCCACACCGACACCCGCCACACATTGGCCACACCGCGTGGGGGAAACCCTCACCGCGCGTCACGGGTATCCGCGTTCACCGCGCGGGTGCCGCGTAGTTTGTTCTCGGGCTGAAGTACCCACCGACGCAGGAGTAAGGCGTGACCCACGAGCGCGAGACCGCGACCGTGACTGGCGACCGATCCCGCGCCGACGTGCTCGCGCGTCTGGCTCGGATGACCGACCCGGGAACCGACGATCTGACCAGGACCCTCGATGCGCGTGCCGCGCTCGACCGACTGAGTGGCCCCGCGCTGCTTGTCGACCTCGACGGCACGATCCTCGACGTCAACGACCAAGTCGATGGCATCGGCGTCGACCGAGCCCTCATCCGCGGCAGAGCCCTCTGGTCCGCTCCCATTTGGGCCAACGGCGATGCGTCCTCAACGCTTTCGCCTCTCGTCGAGGCCGGAGCGGAGGGCCGCGCCGGCCAGCGCACCATCGACATCGGTGGCGCCGCCCCTCGCCCCGGGCGCGTGTCCCTCACCCCCGTCATCGACGACTCCCGCTCGGTGGCGGTTCTTCTCGTCGAGCTGCGCGGATTGGCCGACAGCCGAGAGACCGACGCGCTGATCCAGGCCACGACCCAGGCTCTGGCTGCCGCCGAGGACATCTTCCGAGCGGTTGCCGAGCACACGAGTGACCTCGTTTGCCTCCATGACCCGACCGGCACCTTTACCTACGTGTCGCCGTCGTGTCGACGGTTGCTCGACATCGATCCTGCTTCTCTCCTCGGCACCCATCCCGTCGAAGTCGCCCACACCAACACCCGCGACGCACTCGTGCAGGCGATCCACGATGCCGGTCGTCGTGGATCAGAACCGACGCGCTTTCGTCACCGGCTCCGGCACCGCAACGGTTCGTTTCGATGGTTCGAGACCGCGATCACGCCGATTCTCGAGCCAGGCGGCGCGGTCCGTCAGCTGCAGTCGTCGAGCCGCGACATCACCGAACAGCGCGAGACCGAGCAGAGCCTCATCAAGCAGGCGTTCCACGACGAGCTCACCGGACTCCCCAACCGCGCCCTCCTGATCGACCGGATGACACATGCGTTGGCGGCGAGCGAACGCTCGAATCAGCCGATCGGTGTGCTGTTCATCGACCTCGATGGCTTCAAGACGATCAATGACACGCTCGGCCATCCAGTTGGCGACACGGCACTGACCAAGGTCGCAGAGCGACTGACGGCGATCGTGCGCCCTGGCGACACCCTCGCCCGTATCGGCGGCGACGAGTTCCTGATGCTGTGCGCCGGCACCGACGGCGCCCGCGGCGCCACCGCAGTCGCTCGCCGCATTCTCGATGCCTTCGCCCAACCGTTCGTCCTCGAGGGGCGCGAGATCGAGATCGGTGCCTCGATCGGTATCGCGACGTCGATGGGCTCCGAAGACCCCGATCGCATCATCGAAAACGCCGACACCGCGATGTACGAGGCCAAGCACGAAGGTCGCGGCCGTTTCGCGATCCACAACGAGACCGACCAGTCGCTGGCCCTCGAACGCATCGACACCGAAGAGGCCCTGCGCCGCGCGGTGCACAACAACGAACTCCGCCTGCACTATCAGCCCGAACTCGACCTCGAGTCGGGCCGCATCGTCGGCTTCGAGGCCCTCGTCCGATGGCAGCGTCCCGATGGCCGTCTCGTGCCGCCCGGCGAATTCATTCCGCTCGCAGAAGAGACCGGCATCATCGTCGACCTGGGTCGATGGGTCATCGCCGAAGCGTGCCGCCAAGCCTCACTGTGGCGGGTCTATCGAACCCCGGAACAAGAACCTGTTCGGATCTGGGTCAATCTCTCGGCGCGCCAGCTCGGTGACCCTGATCTTGTGCCGTTCGTCGAACGCACCGTCGAAGCTGCCGGGATCTCCACCGACGAAATCTGTCTCGAGATCACCGAGTCGGCCCTCATGGACGATGCCCAGGCGGCGACCGAACAGCTCGATGAACTCCGTCGCATCGGCATCAGCCTCGGCATCGACGACTTCGGCACGGGCTGGTCGCAATTCGCGTATCTGCAGCGACTTCCACTCGACGTGTTGAAGATCGACCGCTCGTTCGTCTCTGGCCTCGCATCCGACCACGCCGCCGCGACGATCGTCGCCGCGATCATCGATCTCGCCCATGCCCTGGGGCTCATCGTGATCGCCGAAGGTGTCGAATCAGAGGACCAGCTCGCGGTTCTTCGCGAACTCGACTGTGACCAAGCACTCGGGTTCTTGTTCTCCGAACCGCGTGAGCCCGCCGCATTCGATCACGCGCTGAACTCCAACTGACTCAGCTGCCGGTTCGCGTCGGGATCAGCATCTTCACGGCGTGACGCAGTTCGGCCTCGACGCTTCCTGCCTCGGCGAGGCCACCCACCCACCGGGTGATGGCCGAGAGCCAGACATGACCGACGACCCGGGCCACGCCCGCCGCATCGATCCCCGGCTCCGCGCCGATCGCGGCGACGATCATCTCACCGACCTCTGAGTCGATGTAGAGCTTGTACTGAGCGGCAGACGGGTCCGTTGTGCTCAGCGCGGTCACGAGCGCCCCCATCAGGACCGGCGCGCCTTCCGCCGCGCTGGCGGCCTCGCCCAACACGTCGGCCAGGCGATCGGCGGCGCCTCCGGAGGAAACCGATTCGCTCTCGAGGCGACGCCGAAGGATGTGGACCCAACCCGCCAAGCCGGCCAGCAGTAGGTCGTCCTTGCTCGCGAAGTGGCGATAGATGGTGCCCAACGAGACGTTGGACCGTTCGGCCACCGCCCGCATCTGCACCGCCTCGTAGCCGCCCTCATCCGCGAGGTTCATCGCCGCTTCCACGATGCGAGTGCGGCGAGCGGCTTTTCCATCGGCCCCGCGCTGCGGGGTCGTGGTTTCGGCTGAGGTCGGCATGGCCGAGAATTGTCGCGGACACCTGCGCCGATCGCGAAATCCGTGATCACGGCAAGATGTACGCTG
>CALKOE010000219.1 GCA_938091985.1 uncultured Acidimicrobiales bacterium
GTGTTGCGTCCTAGCGTGAATCACGAGCCCTCCGGAGTGACGTAGTGAGTTGTCGAAGACCCACAGCCTCACTCGGAGGGCTCACCCAACCGGGGGACCACTCACCCCAAACCGCCAGGGACAACGTCCCCGGTCATCACAGCTAGTCGGCAACGCTTCGCGTTGCTTGGAGTTCGGCTGCGCCGAACTCCCGTCGGCAACGCTTCGCAGTAGAGACGGGCGGCCCTTCGGGGTCGCCCGTTTCGCGTCTCAGCCGACGAAGACGGTCTCCATGGTGAAGCTGACCCCATGGTCGAGTGTCTTGTGGACCGGACAGCGTTGGGCGACATCGGCGATCCGCTTGCGCTGTTCGTCGTCGAAGTCGCCTTCGATGAAGATCTCGCTGCGCACACGGTCGATGTAGCCCTTGGCATCGTCGTCGCAGTCCTGGCAGTCATCGGCGTGGACCTTGTCGAGTTCGTATTTCGCCGAGATCGACTCGAGCTTCCATCCCTTGCGCTGGCAATACATCGAGACCGTGATGCACGTACACGCGGCGACCGCCGAGAGCAACAGCTCGTAGGGGTTCGGCCCCGTGTCGGTCCCACCCAGATCGGTGGGCTCGTCGGCCTGCCAGGCGTGGTTGCCGGCGCGCAGTTCGACCGCGAAGCCAGTGGTGAGATCTGCAGTGATTGTGGTCATGGACCGCAGCGTAGGGAAAGCTGCACACATATGTCCGAGCCCGCAGCCACCTACGAGCGCGACGGCCACGTCGCGACCATCACCTACAACCGGCCGGAAGCCCTCAACGCCGTGAACGGCGAGATGCGCGACGCGCTGGATTCCGCATGGACGAAGTTCCGCGAAGACGACGACGCGTGGGTCGGCATCGTCACCGGCAACGGCCGAGCGTTCTGCGCCGGCGCCGACCTCAAGGACGGCAAGGGGTCCACCGGCACCTGGCCCGGATCATTTTGGGAATGGCCGACAATCACCACCTTCGAGAGCGGCATGGAGATCTGGAAGCCGACCATCGCCGCCGTCAACGGTCCGTGCATCGGCTACGGCCTCACTGCGGTGCTGGCATGCGACTTCGTGCTGGCCAGCGACCGCGCGACATTCGGCTATCCGGAGGTCAAGATCGGCGTGGCCACCATCGTCGGCGCCCTGCGTCTTCCCAAACACGTGTCGATGCCCGATGCCCTCGAATTGCTCCTCACCGGCGACTCGATCGATGCCGAGCGTGCTCGTGAGATCGGACTCGCCTGGCGAGTCCACGAACACGAATTGCTGATGGGCGAGGCCCACGAACTGGCCTCCCGCCTCTGTCAGGGAGCACCACTCGCCGTCCGAGCGACCAACGAAATGGCGCACCGCGGGCTTGATCTCCCGTGGACCGATGCCGTGCGAATGGGCGAAGCCATGCGTCGTGTGGTCGGCCAGAGCGAGGATGCCACTGAGGGCGGTCGCGCCCGGGCCGAAAAGCGTCCCCCGAAATGGAAGGCGCTCTGAGCGAGCCCAAGCCGGTGGTGACACGCTGCAAAGACGGCTGGCCCCCGCCCCAGAGGGCGAGGACCAGCCTCGTGGGGGAGATCATCAGGCGGGCGACGATCCCTCTCCACTACCCGTAGCGTAGCCAGCATTACCACCCTGGGTAGCGGATACTGATCAGCGTTCAGCGGCGATTGAGTCGATCCTGCTCTAGTTCTCCAGCGATTGGAACCGTCACAACAGTTGGCCGCCGGCCTGAGTGGGATCGATTTGAACGCGAGGCGGTCCTGCCGATGGAGAAGTGCAGCCGCCAACTGGGCAGGAGGAACCGTTCGGATGATCAGCGTCTACATCGTCGATGCCAAAGAGATCTTCCGTCGCGGCATTCGAGACGCGATCAACGAGACCTCCGACCTCGACGTCGTCGGTGAGGCAGCAACGGCGGCGGTTGCACGCCGCGAGCTCGAGACGCTCGACAGCGGCGTCGTCGTGATGGAGTTCGACGGTGGCGACCCCGACATCATCGATCTCTGCCGTCTCATCACGTCCAGGCCGGCACGCACAGCTGTCCTCATGTCGCTCTCCGCACCGGACCGGAATCGCATCGACGAAGCCTTTCTGGCCGGCGCATCCGGGCACATCCTCACAACACAGCGCGCCGAAGCGATCACCGCCGCCATCCGCGGCGCCCACCGCACGCCACCTCGTCTTACATCGGAGATCGTCGGCGATCTCTTCGACCGGGTTCGGTCAGGTCAACCCAGCCATCGCGATCCGCTCGCGAAGCTGACCGGCCGAGAGCGCGAAGTCATGGCGCTGCTCGCCGATGGTCTCGACAACCGCCGCATCGGCGACATCCTCCATCTCTCACCGAAGACCGTGAAGAACTACGTGTCCGCGATTCTGAAGAAGCTCCGGATGAGCAGCCGCACCGAGGCTGCGGTGTTTGCGGCCCGTGAGGCGGTCAGGACCGGGGCCTGAAGAGCTATTGCTCGAAGACCTGGGGATACATCGCCGTGGTCGCAGCCGACATCATGTCGACTCGCTCGGCACGAGGAACAGCCGCCGCGAACTCGAGGCCGTCGTCGGCGATCCATCGCCCACCGGTCGGAAGGTCATCAAGCGCCCGGGAAACAACCGATCGCGGATCCACGGGCGGCGCCATCATGCGCGAATGGTCGGCACCGTTGGCCCGAAACGCCGGGGTGTCCATGCTTGGCGCGACGACTGCCTGTGTGGTCACGCCGCTCTCTCGAATCTCCCACCCGATCGCTTCGATCAGGTTGACGACAAACGCCTTGGTCGCGCTGTAGAGACCGACACCCGCAGTGCCGGCGAGAGCTGAGCCGGAACTCGTCGCAACGAATCCGCCCCGACCACGCTCGACCATCGGCGGGAGTGCCCAGGCCGCGAGATCGACAACGCCCTTGCAGTTGACATCGAGGTGAGCTTGCCGTTGACCCGCGGTCATGTCGAGGAAGTTGCCGACAAAACTGATGCCCGCGTTGGCGACGGCGATTCCGATCTCGAGATCAGCTGTCGTTGCCGCCAGCGCATCGATCCACGCGGGATCGGTCACGTCGGCCACAAGCGTGCGGGTCTCTCCGGGCAAACCCGCCGCGACCTCTTCGACAATGGGGTCACGGTCGACCATCACGACACCGATGCCGCGGTCGTGCAGCTCCTCCACGAAGGCCAAGCCGACCCCCATGGCTGCACCCGTGACAACCCCCCAGGGACCGAACCGTTCGCCATATTCCGTCATGGCGGGGAACCATACCCGTCGCCCTGATATTCGGCAGTTCGACACCAACGCGCTCGCTGGAAAGCCTCGCTCTACACTTCACCGGCCGAGGGTTTCGCGCTGCGAATTCTCCCGGCCCGGCCCCCGTCGGGCCGGTAGAAAACCCCGAACCCCCAGCTCAGATGGGGTGCGCGATCAGGGTTGGGAACGGATTTCGTCGATTTGGGAACGCCGGTTGCCGATCCTCAATGTCACAGGCTGTCTCTAGGGTCGCCCTATGA
>CALKOE010000220.1 GCA_938091985.1 uncultured Acidimicrobiales bacterium
CCGAGGCCGATCCGACGACCGATACAACTCGACCGCCTCACGCCGGAACTCCTCGGGATACTTCGATGGACGACCCATCCGGGCCTCCTTCCCCTGGACAAACATCCAGGATCGGGTGTCCACCAAACCGGGTCAACTCCACTCGGTGTGACTGCCGAGTTCTTCGTCCATGGCGGCAGCCATGTAAACGACATCGCCGGTGGTCGTGGTGTCGGTGATCGGCGCCCCGATTTCTCGGAGGCGGTCGACCATCTCGGCCCAGGCCCCCAGCACTCGAACCTCGGCTCGCCAACCACTGCTTCGCCGCACGCGGCGGCGAACCAATCGAATCGTCAGCATCAGGCCGACCAGTGCAACCAGAAGCCCGATCGCGAGGACGACCGCGTCGGTTGTGGTGAACGGCTCGTTGAGGTCGATCTCGGCCTCGTCGGGGTCCTCGCCGGGCCCCAACTCCCGCGGCAATGCTCGTGCCTGAAGCGCGGCCTGCTCGGGCACCGTGCTCGGTGGCGGCGGGGCAGCGTCGTCGACATTGTCTCCGGCCTCGGTGACCGTGGGCACGGGATCGAATGCGACCCACCCGATTCCGGGAAACGCGGCCTCGACCCAGACGTGGAGGTCGTCGGCCTCGACAAGAAGCCCATTGGCGATATATCCGACGACCACGCGGCTGGGAATGCCCACAGAGCGAAGCATGAGAGCATGAAGGCTGGCGATCTGCTCGGCTCCGGTGGCTGACTCGTTGACGAGATCTTCTCGCAGCCGTCCGAAGGAACTCCCAGGCGCACCCGACTCGGTGCGGCCCAGCAGGCGCACCTCGGCGGTGATGGCGTTGATCGCGCTCACGGCGTCGGTCGATCCCTCGGTGACCTCCGCCGCAAACGACTGAATTTCTTCAGGGAGGCCGGCAGGAACCTCACTCAGGGCTTCCGGCACCTCGTCTCGCGCGGACTGGAGTCCTTCGAGATCGGTGCGACTCACCAGCGTGCCGGTGACTTCGTATTGCGTCGGGGTGTCGGCGATGATCGCCATCTGCGCTTCGTCATTCCAACGAATGTCGCCGACATCGAGCGAGATCACGCGGTCCGGTAGGGGGATCCAGGGGCCGTTGAGCTCGTCGAGCGTGATGGTGAGCGCGACGAGGTCGCCGGGCGGGAGTTCCTGCTCATCGGGAAACGCAGCGATCTCCTCGAAGCCGATCGCAGGAAGCCAGCGCTCACCGTCGTGTTGGTCGTAGACTTGGAGCCGAAGGCGAACACCGGCCGGAGGAGCCGCACTGTCGATCGTCATGATCGTGCCCTCGTCTTCGCGGCGGATTGCGAACTCGGCGAGGATGTCGGGCACCTCGATCGAGATGGTCTGGGTGGCGCGTACCGACCGCGGGTCGACCGGAGCCCGGTCGATCGAGTTGGCGGCGATCCCGCCGATGGTGGCCACGGCTGCGGCCGCGGCGATCACGCTGGTGAGGGCGAACACGCGGCCGACCCGCAGGGCCTGATCGGGGGCTCGAGTGAGCGTGGCGATAGCGAAGAGCGCGGCGACACCGACACCAACTCCGATCAGCGCAGACGGGAGGCCTCGCGGAAGCACCGCGGCGGTGCTGACACCGAGAACCGCGGCGCTCGCAGCGATGGCAGCCAACGCAGTTCGGCGCCGGGCCGCCACATGGACCGCCGCGGCGGCAGCGATCCAGACGAGCACCGCGGCGAACGTCTCGGCGCTCTGCGGGTCGGTGAGGGGCGATTGCTCGTCGAGAAGTGCGTCCCAGCCGTTGAAGACGCCATCGCCGAGGTCGGTCCAGGTGCTGCTCGCTCCGGGCGAACTCCAGAAGACGCCTCGCATCGAGACCATCAGGGCCCACGCCGCCGCTCCGGTCGCGGTGATCAGGCTGATGATGGGCAGCGAGAGCCGTGGTCTCGTGGTTTCGACGAACGCCGCGACGACCGAAGCGGCCAGCGCCGCACCGGTGATGCTGATGGCCCAGTCCGATCCGGCGAAGACGTCGTGGAAGGGGAGCGTGGCTACCGCAACAAGAAGAGCCGTCGCGAGAACCGTGGTTGGCGCCGGGCGAGAGTTCATCGCTTCATCCGCCGGTTCCAGGCATGGACGAAGTCGGTGGACGTTCCCACGTTCATGAGCACGGCGCCGGCCAACTCGTAGACCTGCGAGCGTTCGTCGCTTCCCATTCGAATCATGGTCAGTTGATCGAATCGGTTACGGACTGGGCCGATGCTGCGGAGCGCGTCGACGCCGGCTCGACCGGTGACGATGGCGCACGACAAGCCGGCAGGGTCATTGCTCGCTTGGACCGCAGCGTGGCCGAGATTGAGCGAAGGGTCGTCGTGCGGTTCGATTGCGGCCAGGAAGTCCATGACGCCAAGTCGGGTCGAACGGTCATCCACGATGTGGCCGTCAGAGGTTCGAAGCGTGAACGGGAAGCGTCGTGTCATCGCAGCGACAATGATGCTCGCCGAGGCCCGCACCGCATCCTCGAACGACTCGTCGTTGTACAGATAGCGGCTGGTGTCGAGAATGACGGTGGTCCGGGGACGATGCACGTCGACGTTGTGACGAACCATCAGCTGGCCGACCCGGGCCGACGAGCGCCAGTGCACGAGACGCAGATCGTCGCCGGGCACGTACTCGCGCAGATTCGAAAATGTCACCCCTCCCTCGGCTGCTTCGCCGGACGGAACACCCTCGAGATCTCGGCGCATTCCTGCGGGGAAGGGGTAGACATCGTGGATCACGGGGTGGACGATGAGACGGGTGAGATCAGAGCTGATGTCGCCCCGCCGAGCGAGCCCGATCGGGTCGCCACGGCGAACGGTCAGGGGGCCGACTTCGATGATCCCTCGACGACTCGTCTCGATGTCGTTGGTAACCGTCAC
>CALKOE010000221.1 GCA_938091985.1 uncultured Acidimicrobiales bacterium
ACATCGGGATCACTGGTCGTGACTGGATCGAGGAGACGAGCAGCAGCGTCGAGACCCTCGGCGAGATGAAGTACTCGAAGGCGACCGCCAACCCGGTCCGGATCGTCATGGCCGTACCGGGCGACTCGCCGTGGCAGAGCGTGGCCGATCTTCCCGCCGGTGTGCGAGTCTCGACCGAATACCCCGAGATCACCCGTCGCTTCCTTGCCGATGCCGGCGTGGAGGCCGACGTTCGCCTGAGCTACGGCGCCACCGAGGCGAAGGTGCCCGACATCGTCGACGTTGTGGTCGACATCACTGAGACGGGCCGGGCTCTGAAGGCCGCTGGTCTGCGCATCATCGACACGCTCGTCACGTCCTACACCGAGCTGATTGCCAACCCGGCGGCGTTCGCCGACCCAGAGAAGGCCCACGCCATGCGGCAGATCCACACGCTGCTGCAGGGCGTGCTCGATGCGCGCGGCAAGGTGCTGGTCAAGATGAACGTGCCCGCCGATGCGCTCGATGCTGTGATCGACCTTCTCCCGTCGATGAAGGCGCCGACAGTGAACGAGCTCTTTCGAGGGGCCGGGTATGCCGTCGAGACCGTCGTGCCGAAGAACGAGATCAACATCTTGATCCCTGCCCTACGCGATGGCGGTGCCACCGACATCATCGAGCTACCGATCGCGAAGATCGTTCCGTGAGCCACGGCTCGTCGAGCCGGCGCTGCGGACGAGTGGCCGACTACGACGACGCGGCGGGCTACGGCACCGTTGCCGGTGATGGTGGCGAGTGGTTCTTCCACTGCACCGCGATCGCCGATGGTTCACGCACGATCGCGGTGGCGGCCGAGGTCGACTTCTCGCTGGCCCCGGGGCACCTCGGACGCATGGAGGCGCGGGACATCCGTCCTGCTTGAGTCGTGACCGGTGTCGCGATTCTCCTCGTCCTTGCCTCCGCGTTCTTGCATGCCACGTGGAACGCGCTGGCTAACGAGGGCATCGATCGAGCGACCGAACTCGCGATCGCGTATGCGACTGGCGCGCTGCTGCTCTCGCCATGGCTGATCGCTGATCCGCCGACCGAGGTGCTGGGCCTCGTGGCGCTCAGCGGGCTCGCCCACGGTGGCTACATCGCATTCCTGGCCCAGGCGTACCGTCGTGGGGGCCTCGCCACGACCTACCCACTCGCTCGCGGCACGGCACCATTGTTGGTGGCTGGAGCCGGGATCTGGCTGCTCGACCAGAGCCCGTCCACCGCGACGGTCATTGGCGCCGCGATCGTGGCCGGTGGACTCGGAGTGATCGGTGGGGTTGCGTGGGGCAAGGGTGAACGATCGGCGATCGCCATGGCCCTTGTCACCGGGGGATTCATCGCCAGCTACACATTGCTCGACGCGAAGGGAGTCGAGGACACGAATGAGCTGGGCTACTTCGCCGGTGCATCCTTGGTCGCGATGGTGTTGGTGCTGCTGATCGAGCGCGCGTCGCTGACGCGGCTTCGCGCATCGCTGGTCCCGGGTCTGAAGATCGGGCTGTTCTCCACCGCTGCCTACGGACTGGTGCTCTTTGCGTACAACCGCGCCGATGCCGCGAATGTCGCGACCCTGAGGGGCACGTCGATTCTCTTCGGCCTCTTGTTGGTGCGACGAACGGTCACCCGCCGGCTCGCCTTCGGCGCGCTGGCTGTGGTGTGTGGCGCCGTTCTTGTTGCGCTGTAGGCGCTACTCCGGCTCGACGCCGGGCGACTTCAGCTGCACGAAGACCATCTGGAGCTGTTCGAGGGCTTCGCGAAGTGTGGGCTCGGCATCACCCAAGCGACCCTCGAGCTTCTCCACGATCGCAGCGAGGCCATCGATCGCCACCGTTGCTTCGGTGAAGTTCGGCGTCTCCTGCGACAGGTGAATGGCCGCAAGTTCGTAGAGCCCCATGCCGTGGTTGGCGACGATCATCGCCGCCGGCGTTTCGAGTAGGCGGCCGCGGGCCTCGGCCATTTCGCGAACCCTTTCCTCAGCCCGAGCACGCTCTTCAGGGCTCAGATCATCCAGGGTCACGCCGTCGGGCAGGGCCGCAGCGATCTCGTCGTCGAGGGTGGAATCGGCGGTCGGGGCGTTGGCGGCCTCGGCCTCAGGGGCGGAGCGATCAACGGGGTGTTCGCCGCCAGGTGTCCAGAGAGAACTCATGGCTGGTACCCTAACGTCCACAATTGAATGGCAAGCGGGCTCAACCCCACCTGGCCATCGGGTTTCTCCAACACTTCGGTGGAGGCGATTCACAGATGCGCCCAGGTCGACCAAGATGGCAAAACCTACGGGTTCTGTCGCGGACGTCGGCTTGCCGACGTCCGTTGCTTCGTTTTGGAGCAATGGAGTCCCGCCAAACTACGGAGGTTCCGTGCTCACAAGGAGTACAGGGCGATAGCCCCTCAAAACGACGAGCCAAGGATCAATGACCGGATCCGCGCCCGGGAAGTCCGACTCATCGGACACGACGGCGAACAAATCGGAGTCAAGACGCTCCCCGAAGCGCAGAACATCGCGCGAGCGTCTGGCCTAGACCTGGTGGAAGTTGCCCCTGAGGCAAACCCGCCGGTGTGCAAGGTCATGGACTACAGCAAGTTCAAGTACGAGGCCAACCAACGGGCGAAAGAGTCCAAGAAGAAGTCCTCGAACCTGTCGGTCAAAGAAATGAAGTACCGGCCCAAGATCGGACCCGGCGACTTCGATACCAAGACCCGCAAGGTCGAGGGATTCCTCGGCGAGGGTCACAAAGTCAAGGTCACGATCATGTTCCGTGGCCGTGAGATGCAACATCCCGAGCTTGGTCGCAAGATCCTCGATCGGGTGGCAGACACGGTCGAACACGTCGGCAAGGTGGAGTTTCACCCCCGCCAAGACGGCCGCAACATGATCATGGTGCTCGCTCCTGACAAGCAGGCGCAGGCCCGCCACAAGAAGCAGTTGGAAAAGGAGGCCGAAGAGGCCTCCGATGAAGGAACCGGTTCCGACACCGAGTCCTGAGAAAGAGATTCAGACATGCCAAAGATGAAGACCCACAAGGGTGCGGCCGCGCGGTTCAAGCGCACCGGCTCCGGCAAGCTCAAGCGCCGGCACCAGAACAAGAACCACATGATGGAAGGCAAGAGCCCGAAGCGGGTGCGTCAGCTCCGCAGGTCGGCAATTGTCTCCAAGGCCGACGAAAAGAACCTGCGCGACCTCGGCGTCTGAGCCGAATCCGCACCCTTCACGAATCACCGTCAACGAACACGAATGTCCCCACGCACAACGCGTGAGGTGACAGCTACGAGAAAGGGAGACCGATGGCACGCGTCAAGCGTTCTGTGCACTCCAAGAAACGCCGCCGGGTAGTCCTCGAGCGGGCGAAGGGCCACTACGGCAACCGCTCACGGTCCTTCAAGTCCGCCAACGAATCGGTGATGCACGCCGGCAACTATGCCTTCCGTGATCGCCGCGCTCGCAAGGGTGAGTTCCGCAAGCTGTGGATCCAGCGCATCAACGCCGCGTGCCGTGAAAACGGCACCAGCTACAGCCGGTTCATCGCCGGGCTGAAGGCGGCCGAGATCGAGGTCGACCGCAAGATGCTGTCCGAGATGGCCATTCACGACCCCGCGGCATTCACCGTGCTGGTCGAGGCGGCCAACGGGGCGCTCGCCGACGCCTGATGGCTCCTGCCGCCGAGTCACATGTGCTCGGGGCACAGAATCCGAGAATCGCTGAACTGCGTCGCCTGATAGGGCGGCGCAGTTCGCGTTCTGCCGACATCGTGCTCGAAGGGCCGCGAACCGTACGCGAAGCGATCGCTGCGGGGCACGTGCCCACCACGGTGATCGTGCCGGAGAGCGGTGACGACCATCCCTTGATCGACGAGCTCCCGGCCTCGGTCGAAATCGTCGTCACCCGCGACAAGGCATTCGAGCGGCTCGCGCCCTCGGTGTCGCCACAGCCGATGTTGGCGCTGGTGCCTCGGCCCGCGGGCGAGTTGCCGGCTGCATTCGGCGTCGACGATGTGGCTCTCGTGCTCGCGGAAGTGAGCGACCCGGGCAACGTCGGCACGCTGATTCGGGTTGCCGACGCTGTCGGTGCGGTCGCCGTCGTGTGCGTGGGCGGCGCCGATCCGTGGGGCCCGAAGACGGTGCGTTCCTCGGCCGGATCGGTGCTTCGAGTTCCTGTCGTCGCGTCGGACTCGCTCGAAGAAGCGACCGCTGCCTTGCGGTCCGCCGGAGCGCGAGTGATCGGTACCGACGTGCGCGAGGGTGAACCCCACGACGGGGGAGTGCTCGACGGTCCGATCGCCATCGTGCTCGGCTCTGAACCACATGGGCTCGATCGGTCGTCCGTCGAAGTCGACGCGTGGGTGCGCATCGACATGCCCGGCAACACCGAGTCGCTCAATGTCGCAATGGCGGGAACCCTGCTCGCCTACGAGGCGCGGCGCTCTTCGTCGAGCTGAGGGGTTCAGGCGAGCAGGTCGGTGTCGTAGGTGTGCTCGCGGATGAATCCGGCCGCGAACCCACACAACGGCCGGATCGTGCGTTCGCCGGCGCGGAGGTCGTCGAGCATGCCGCGCATCAGGCGATCGGCCATTCCCTGGCCTCGCATTGCGGGGTCTGTCTCGACATGGGGGACGACGAGGGTCGCGCCGTCGAGCTGGTAGTCGGCGATGGAGACGATCCGGCCGTCGACGATCAGTTCGTAGCGGCAGCGCTCGGGATTGTCGCGAACGGTGTGGTCGATCTCGTCGCCGGGTTGGATCACGGGTGCAGTCTCGCAGGAAAGTGCAACGGCACCGCGGCGCCGAGGCCGTAACCTGTGGCCCTGATGATCTCGGAGCTCGAACAAACCGCGGCCGAGGCGACTGCTCGCCTCGCCGATGTGGCCGACCTCGACGCGCTTGCTGCGCTCGACGCCGAGTTTCTCGGCAAGAAGTCGGCGTTGACCACAGCGAAGAAGCAGCTGGGCGGGCTCGACCCCGACGAGCGCAAGGCGGCTGGTCAGGCGGTCAACGAGATCCGCAAGCGAGTGGAAGCCGAGATCGCCGATGCCCGCGCCCGGCTCACGGCAACGGCGCGGGCCCAACAGCTCGAAGCCGAACGCCTCGATCTCACCGAACTGCGCAACGACATCCGCCGCGGTTCGATGCACCTCGTCACCCAGTCGCGCGACCGCCTCGAAGATGTGTTCGTGGGAATGGGATTCACCGTGGCCGAAGGGCCCGAGGTCGAGACCGCTTGGTACAACTTCGAAGCGCTCAACATCCCCGAGTGGCATCCCGCCAGGGGCAGTTTCGACACCATCTTCGTGAACCTGGGTGAGCCCGAAGAAGTCATGCTTCGGTCGCATACCTCGCCGGTGCAGATCCGGACGATGGAGAACACCGAGCCGCCGATCTACATCGTGGCGCCGGGTCGCACCTTTCGTACCGACACCGCCGACGCCACCCACCTGCCCGCGTTCAACCAGATCGAGGGCCTCGTGATCGATCGCGGCATCACCATGGGTGATCTCGCCGGCACGATCGACGAGTTCGTCCGCGCCTTCTTCGGAGGGGAAGTGAAGACGCGACTGCGACCGTCCTACTTCCCGTTCACCGAGCCCAGCGCCGAATTCGACATCTCCCGACCCGATGGCTCCTGGCTCGAGCTGGGTGGTTGCGGGATGGTCCACCCCAATGTGTTGCGCAACTGCGGCATCGATCCCGAGGAGTGGCAGGGCTTCGCCTTCGGCTTCGGCATCGATCGTCTCGCGGTCATGCGCTATCAGCTCGACGACATCCGCGAGCTCGTCAACAACGACGTCCGCTTCCTGAGGCAGTTCTGATGAAGGTCACCCTCTCCTGGCTGCGCGAGTTCGCGCCCGACATCGACGGCGACCCCGTCGAGCTCGGCGAGATCCTCTCCGCCCTCGGCCTCGCGGTCGAGGAGATGGAGATCATCGGCGACATCGTCGACGGTGTGGTGCTCGCCAAGGTGCTCGATCTGCGACCCCACCCCGATGCCGACAAGATCCAGCTCGTCGATGTCGACTCGGGCGACGGCAAGCCGCTGCAGGTCTGCTGTGGTGCCTTCAACATGGCGGTCGGCGATCTGATCCCGTTCGCCACGATCGGCACCACCATGCCCAACGGCATGGAGATCGCCCAGCGGGAGATGCGAGGCCAGACATCCAACGGCATGTGTTGCTCGGGCGCCGAGATCGGATTCGGCGACGACCACGACGGGATCCTGATCCTCAACGACCGCGTGGTTGATGGCGCCGCGATCGGCGCCCCGCTCGGCGAGGCACTCGGCGTGCAAGCCGACGTGCTGTGGGACCTCGAGGTCAACGCCAACCGCCCCGATGCGATGTCGGTTGCCGGCGTGGCCCGCGATCTCGCCGCTGCGCTCGGCGTGCCGTTCTCCTTCCCGTCCTACGACCCGCCTCGCTCCGATGAGTCAGCCGCCGACCTGCTCGACGTGGAGATCGCCGACCCGTCGCTCTGCGGCCGTTTCGTGGCCACGGTGCTGCGCAACGTCACCGTCGGCACCTCGCCCGCATGGATACAGAATCGGCTCACCCAGCTCGGCATGCGCCCGATCAACTCCATCGTCGACATCTCGAACTATGTGATGCTCGAGCTCGGCCAGCCCAACCACACATTCGACCTGGCGACCATCCCCAACGGACGTCTGCGGGTTCGCCGCGCCGGCGAAGGGGAAACGCTCACGACCCTCGACGGAGTGGAACGCACGCTCACCGCCATCGACGGCGTGATCGCCGACGACTCCGACCAGGTCGTGTCGCTCGCCGGCGTCATGGGCGGAGCATCCACCGAGATCTCTGAATCGACCACCGATGTCCTCCTCGAGATGGCGTGGTGGGACCCGCCGTCGATCTCGCGCACCGTGAAGCGCCTCAACCTTCCGAGCGAAGCCTCCACTCGGTTCCGTCGCGGCGCCGACTGGGGCGACAACATCGACCGGGCGATGCAGCGGTTCATCCAGCTCGCCACCGAGCAGGGAGCAGTTGCTGTCACGGGCCAGATCGACGTTGCCGGCACCGTTCCCGACCGCGCACCGGTCCGGGTTCGACCGACCAAGGTCAACGGACTGCTCGGCACCGATCTCACCGCCGCCGACATGGCCGGGCATCTCGTGTCGATCGGGTTCGACGCCACCGAGGTCGATGGCGATCTCGACGTCATCGTCCCGACGTGGCGATGGGACGCCGCCACCGAAACCGACATCGCCGAAGAAGTCGCTCGCATGTACGGCTACGCCAACATCGTTCGCACCGTCCCAAAGGGGGAGGCGGCCGGAGGGCTCAGCGAATATCAGCAGGCTCGCCGCCTCGTGCGCGAAGTGCTCCTCGGAGCCGGGTGCGACGAGACACTGCCGATGCCGTTCCTTGCCCCGGGCGATCTCCGGTCGGCGGGGTTGCCCGAGGACGGTGTCACCCTCACCAACCCGCTCGTTCACGAAGAGTCGGTGCTGCGCACCTCTCTTCTTCCCGGTCAGTTGAAGGCGATCGCCTACAACCAGTCGCACCGCAGCGCCGACGTCGCCTTCTTCGAAATCGACCACGTCTATCTTCCGTCGCCAGAAGGGCAGCTGTTGCCCGACGAGCGAGAGTTCCTCGCGGTGGCGCTCGCCGGCGAGGAAGCCCCCGCCGCCGTGGCCGTTCTCGATCTGCTCGAGAGGGCGCTCGCGCTACCCAACGTCCAGCTCAAGCCGGCGACACCGCCCGGACTCCACGCCACTCGCACCGCCGAAGTGATCATCGCCGGTCGCACCCGCGGCTATGTGGGTGAGGTCGACCCGACCGTGCTCGAGAACTATGGCGTCGATGGTCGCGTTGCGTGGCTCGAGCTCGATCTCGGCGAAGTCCTCAATGGCCCACACGGCAGCCGGAAATACACGCCCATCAGCAAATACCCGTCCAGCGACATCGACTTGGCGTTTGAAGTGTCCGACTCAGTGGCTGCCGGCCAGGTCGCAACCTCGTTGCGCAAGGGTGGAGGAAAGCTTCTACAAGACGTGGAGCTCTTCGACGTCTATCGCGGGGCCGGTCTTCCCGAGGGCACCCGGAGCCTCGCCTATCGCTTGCGGTTCCAGGCTCCCGATCACACGCTCACCGATGCCGAAGTCGCTGAGGCCCGCCAATCGTGCATCGACACTGTGGCAAAGCAGCAGAAGGCCACGCTCAGGGGTTGAGCCTGGCCGCGAGCCGGAGCAGGTCGTAGAGCGCCCCTTCGGCGATGTCCTCGTCGCTGCGATTCTCGAGTCCGACCGCAATCCTGACGCTGGCGCCATCGGCGTCGACCGTCACCGGCTCTCCGAGTTCTCGTACGAGCGCGAGCATCGAGGTGTTCTCTCGGAGTACTTCCGTCACCAGTGTCTCGTAGCCGGCTGCGGCCGCAGTGCCGGCGATCACCCGGAGGAGCAGCCGGCCGATCCCGCGACCGTGGTAGTCGTCGGTGACTGCGACCGCCGCTTCGGCCGACGTCGGGTCTTCGGCGATTTCGATCAACCGGGCGACGCCCACCCCGAGCCCCGGAGCAGGAGCCCCTTCGGCATCGGGGTCGTAGGCGACCCAAGCCCGGTGGGTGCGGTGGTCGAGATCGGTGAGGCGGCGATCCCAGCCCTCGGGCAGGTGATGGAGCGGCGTGAAGAAGCGCAGGAAGCGTGACCGTTCGGAGAGTCGCTCGAAGCCGTTTCTGAGCTGCTCGGCGTCGTCGGAACGAATCGGCCGCAACACCACTCGCCCGCCGGCCGGCAAGTTCTCGACGATGCCGTCGGCCGAAAGGGGGAGGGAGAAGTGAGCCACAGCCGAACCGTAGTCTCACGCCACGCGTGGCCGGTCTCGACCCGTACCGCGGAGCCGCGTCGCGTCACCGTGGTGCGGCTAGTTTCGGCGCATGCGAATTTGGCAGTCTCACGAACTCGGCGACCCCCTCGACGTGTTGAAGCTCGAAGAAGTCGATGTACCCGAACCGGGTCCCGGCCAGGTGCAGATCGAGACGAAGGCGGTCGGTCTCACCTTCCCCGACGTGCTCAGCTGCCGCGGCGAATACCAGATCCCCACCCAGCTTCCCTACAACCCGGGTGGTGAGACGGCGGGCGTGATCACGGCCCTCGGCGAGGGTGTCGATCAACACGCGATCGGCGATTCCGTTGCCGTGCTCGGCGGAGGCCTCGCTGAGGTGAACGTCGTCTCGGCCGGGAGTGCGTTTGCGTACCCGACCGGCTCGCTCAGCGCCGCGCAAGCCGCGGCGGTGCCGGTCAACTACGGCACGGCGTGGTTCGCGCTCCATGATCGCGCCCATGTGCAGCCTGGCGAGTCGGTGCTCATCACCGGTGCGGCCGGCGGCACCGGCACAGCCTGTATCCAGCTGGCGCTTGCCGCGGGGGCCACGCCGATCGCGGTCGTGGGCGGCGAGGAGAAGGTCGCGCTGGTCCGCAGCCTCGGTGTCGAGCACGTGGTCGACCACCGCGAGAACCCGGAATGGGTCGATGCTGTCCGCGCAATGTCGGGCGGAGGAGTCGACATCTGCTTCGATGCCGTCGGCGGCGATGCCTACCAGAAGGCTCGCCGATGC
>CALKOE010000222.1 GCA_938091985.1 uncultured Acidimicrobiales bacterium
CGGCTGCCTTCAGCTCGGCGGCCAGGAGGGGCAATGTGACGCCGTTGGTGGTCATGGCCAGGTCGACGCCGAGGGCGGCCAGCTTCTCCACGAGAATCGGGAGGCGAGCTCGAACGGTGGGCTCACCGCCGGTGAGGCGGATTCCGTCGACGCCGTAGCGCTCGACCAGGATCCGGGCCACACGCTCGATCTCTTCGAACGAGAGCAGGTCTTCGCGACGCTGCCACTGCATCCCCTCTTCGGGCATGCAGTAGGCACAGCGAAAGTTGCAGCGATCGGTGACTGAGATCCGGAGGTCGCGATGGACTCGCCCGAAACTGTCGACCAGCTGCGTTGTCATGAACCCAGAGTACCCAGCGGGATGATGTCGACCTCATCGCCGGCCTGGATGTCGACCTGGTCGGGTACGACCGCCAACGCGGTGGCGTTGGCCATCCCCGTGAGCTGGTGCGAACCCTGGCCCCCGAGCTTGCGCACGTGCCACCGGCCCGTGTCGTCGGGCCCGCCGTTCATTCGCAGGAAGTGGGTCTTGCCGTCGTCGTGTCTGCCGAGGTCGTCGGCGCTGATGGCGCGACGGGCGGGACGCAGGAGCGCGGACTGGCCCGCCATCTTGCGCAATCCAGGTCGGGCGAACAGCTCGTAGCTCACCATCGACGAGACCGGGTTGCCCGGGAGACCGAAGATCGGGGTGCCGTCGACCAGCCCGAAGGCGAAAGGCTTCGCCGGTTTGATTGCGATCTGCATCCAGCGCATCGCTCCAATGCGATCGAGGACGACCTTCACGTAGTCGAAGGCGCCCATCGACACGCCGCCCGACGAGAGCACGGCGTCACAGCGAGCGACACCGTCGCGAAATGCGGTCTCGATCGCGTCCTCGTTGTCCCGCGCGAGCCCGAGGTCGATCGCGTCGAACCCGCTCTCCTCGAGAATGGTGAGCAACGTCAAACGGTTGGAGTCGCGGATCTCGCCTGGCGCAAGTGGTCGGCCGTCGTCGACGAGCTCGTCGCCCGTCGACACGACACCCACCCGCGGACGCGGATACGCCATCACTGTGGTCACTCCCACACTCGCCAGCACACCGAGGTGCCCTGCGCCGAGCTGCGTCCCAGCTTCAAAGAGAAGGTCGCCCGGGCGCACGTCTTCCCCGGCGCCTCGAACATGGTTGCCGGACGGCACCGTGATCTCGACCTCGACGCGGCCGGCGGTCTCGTCGTAGTTCGTGCGTTCGACCATCACGACCGCATCGGCCCCAGGTGGCATGGGTGCGCCCGTCATGATGCGCATCGCCTCACCCGCCACGATGGCGCGGTCGGCTGCAGCCCCTGCGGCAACGGTGCCGACCACATCGAGCGTCACTGGCGCAGCCGAAGTGTCGGCCGCGACCACGGCAAAGCCGTCCATCGCCGTATTGGCGAACGGCGGGACGGTCTCCCCGGCGACCACATCGGCAGCGAGAACCAGCCCGCCTGCGTCGGCCAGCGCGACGCTGATTGGGTCGGCCACCCGGATCTGGTCGAGCACGTGGGCTCGGGCTTCGTCGAGCGAGATCATCGCGCCAGCGTGCCAGACGCCGGCGCCGGTTACGACCGCGCCGCGCAGATTCAGATCAGGCGAGTCCGCGGGACTTCATGATGTCAGCCAGCATGGCGGCGACCTCGCGGCCGACGCCAGGATCAGCGAGCGACAACTCGATGTTGGCGCGCAGCCAGTCGAGCTTCTGTCCGGCGTCGTAGCCAGCGTCCTTGATCACCAGGCCGCGGAGGCCCGGATCTCCGATGAGCATGGCCATCGCATCGGTCAACTGGATCTCGCCGCCCTTGCCGGGCTCCGTGATCTCGAGCTTGTCGAAGATGTCGGGCGTGAAGACATAGCGCCCGGTGACCTTCAAGTTGGAGGGTGCGTCCTCGAACTTCGGCTTCTCGACGATCGAATCGATTTCGACGACGTCACCATCGCGGCTGGAGAAGCCGACGCACCCGTAGTTGGAGATGTCGGGGCCATCGACTTCGAAGAGCGAGATCACCGAGGAGCCAGACGACTCGCACTCGTCGATCATGCGGCGCAGTGTCACGCCACCGTCGGGAAGCAGTTCGTCGGGCAACAACACGGCGAAGGGTTCGTCACGGACATGACGGGCTGCCATGGACACAGCGTGGCCCAGGCCGAGCGGGGCGCCCTGGCGGGTGAAATGGAACGTGGCCATCTCGGTGATCTTCCGGACGCTCTGCAGCATCTCGACCTTGCCCTTGGCTTCGAGCAGTGTCTCGAGCTCGGCCATGCGGTCGAAGTGATCTTCGACGCCCTTCTTGGTCGGGCTCGTGATGATCAACACGTCGTCGATGCCGGCGGCAACTGCCTCCTCGACGACCCACTGGATTGCAGGACGGTCCACGACCGTCAGCATCTCCTTCGGCTGCGACTTGGTCGCAGGAAGGAACCTCGTGCCCAGACCGGCGGCCGGGATGACCGCGGTGCGGACCCGTTTTCCGGCGAGTGCCTTGTTGATGCGAACTTCACTCATTGAACACAGTCCAGTTCTCCACCCGGTTCAACCGTACGTCGTTCTCTCCCGCGAGAGAACAGCTACCGGGTGCAGTTCCACATCGGCGCTGCCGACGGCGAGTTGAGTCCTGTCAGGCTGCGGCGGGACCCGACTCGTCGATCCGGTTCTCGTCCCGGCCGAGCAGGCGACGAATATTCGATTGGTGGCGGACGACAAGGATCGCCGCCACCCCGGCAGAAACCCCGACCTCGTAACCCGGCCGGCCCACCGCCAGCGCAATGATCGGGAACGTGAGGGCAATGCCGAGCGATCCGAGGGCAGCGACACGCGCGACCTTCACCGTCACGAGAAAGACCGCGGCACATGCAAGGCCGATGAGCGGGCTGATCACGAGGCCGGCGCCTCCCGCAGTTGCCACGCCCTTGCCGCCGCGCAGTCCACGAGTGATCGGCCAGACATGACCAGCGACCGCAGCAACCCACACGGCGTGGGCCTCGGGGCGACCGGCGACCAGCAAGGCGATTCCTGCGGGGATCGCACCCTTCAGCATGTCGATGAGGCCGACGATCACGCCGGCCTTCTTTCCGCCCAGCCGATAGACGTTGCTGGCGCCGGGGTTTCCCGAGCCTTCACGGGTCGGGTTGACGCCCATTCGGCGGCCGACGATCTGCGCGGTGGGGAACATGCCCACGAGGTACGCACCGACGACGAGCGCCACAGCAAGAATCACGGGGCCATCGTAGGGCCAACGGCCAGGGGTGGTCCGATCGTGACGGCTGGATATCCTCCTAACCCGTGCCGACCTACGACTACAGATGTGAACGCACCGGCGAGATGTTCGAGCTCTTCCAGTCGTTCTCCGACGATGCGCTCACCGAGTGCCCCCAGACTCACGAGGCTGAGGACGACGTCTGCGGCTCCGCCGTGAAGAAGGTGTTCAGCAAGGTCGGCATCTCCTTCAAGGGCGATGGCTTCTACAAGAACGACCACGGCAGCACGTCTCGTCCGCCGAAGGATTCGTCTTCGTCGTCTGACTCTTCGTCGTCTTCGTCGAGCTCATCGACCTCGTCGTCATCTGATTCGTCGTCGACCTCGTCGTCGAGCTCCGACTCCTCGTCGAGCTCGAGCAG
>CALKOE010000223.1 GCA_938091985.1 uncultured Acidimicrobiales bacterium
CGAGCCGACCGCTGCCGCTCCCGAGCCCCCGCCGTCGACCACCGAGACCGCCGCGAACTGCGAGGCGCCTGTGAAGACGAGCGAGGACATCACAATGACTTGAGCCAACTCGAGCCCAGCGGCGTCGGCCAAGACCCCAAAGGTCAGCGCAACCACGCCGACGGCGATCGCCAGCAGCAGCCCCTCGCGGCGATGCGGCGTCACGAGCTAGGGCAGAAGGGGGCAGAGCGCATCGACCAGCGCCGCGATCTCTGCGGCCGCCGCATCGAACACGGGCTGCTCTCCCCCACCCGGGTCGATGACCTCTTCCCAGTCTTCGAACTCGACCGACGCCAACCCGAGCGAAGCAACCCGCTCGCTGAGCGGTCCCTGGTCTGGCGGGGTCAGATCACGCACAACTCGCTTGAGGCTTCCTGTGATCGGGGCCGCCTCGGGATGCATACGTCGAATCCAGCGAAGGTGATCCGGTTCCATCGCAAGAATGACGGTTGCTCGTTCGATGTCTCGCACGGTGAGCTGACGGCTCCGGTGAAAGGGATCACGAATGCCGTGACCCTCAAGCGCAGTGCGGGTGCGCACACTCATGATCTGGCCCGGCAAGACATGAGTGCCCCCGCTGTCGACCGAAACCCGCGGTTCGGCGCCCAGCCTCACCCGCATCATCGCTGAGCCCATCACGGATCGGGCCGCGTTGCCCGTGCACAGGAAGTAGACGAGCGGACGGCTGGGGTCGTCGTCCGGTCGAGGGGCTTGGACATAACTCGGTTGCTCGCTCATTGCCCTTGCTCTGTGCCGTCGGGGGCCGCGGTGCGGCCCTGCATCATGTCGTTGAGCTGCTCGAAGTCCACACGAAGGAAGATCGCTTCCGCCTCTGCGGTCACGACCTCGGGTTCGGACGCGACGACGCATTCCCCTTTGACCGTCACCCGGCGCCGACGCTCATCGTGGATCCACACTCGCAGTTCGAGATCGGCGTCGAGCGGGGTCGGCCTTCGATACCGGATGGTCAGGCGGCCGGTCACTCCCGGAGCGCCTCCGTTGAGTCGCTGCCCACCTCCGAGCAGCTCGTCGAAGAGGCCGGCGATCACGCCGCCATGCGCCGACTTGGGCGGCCCCTCGCGGAGTCGATCGAGACGCACAGATCCGACCAGCGCAGGACGACCATCGGCCAGCTCGCCTCGCTCGATCGTCATGGGCGGCGCGACCGGGTTGAGCGTGCCCGAGAAGGTCGAGAGCTCTCGATTCCGGGCCCGCGTGGCGTCGGTATGACCTTCGTCCACCTCATACCACCGGCGCCGCGGTTCGCCATCGGCCAACGCGGCCTGCGCCGCGTTCACAAGATTCAGGGCCTCGGCGAGGGCGGCCGGTGGAGAATCAGTCGCGTGGGCCACGCGCCCGAGCTCGCGGATCGCGGCGATCACATCTTCGGCCGGGTCGGTCATGCGGTGTCTCCGAGGCGCTCGAGCAACGCCATGGTCGTCTCTTCGAGCGCGGCCGACGCAACCGCAAGATTGGCGGTGAACTGCGTCGGCGTCGCCACCGCAGAGTCGACGAGGTCGGTGATCGTTTTCACCGCACCCACCGGCACCGCGTGCAGATGGCTGACCCACGCCACGGCGGCCGCCTCCATCTCTTTCGCGGCACCACCGTTCTCCACGATGCGAGCGCCATCCGTCGGCGACTCGTCGAGGCTGTCTCCGGTGGTGACGACTCCGAGCTTCGCTCCGAGCGCCTCGGCGTGTGTGCGCAGGTCGGCGGCCGGGAGGTCGCCGTCGCCGAACGCCTGGAAGCCGGGCAGATCGATCCGTCGGTCGTGACAGCTGAAGTGCGGCCAAGCGAAGTAGGTGTCGCCGATCTCGGAGCCGTTGCGGCTCCAACCACCGGCGGTGCCCACGGAGAGCACGAGATCCGGCACCGGATGGTCGACGAGGTTGAGAACCACCTGCGTGGTGAGCGCTGCCGCAGTCGTGCCGATGCACGGCACGCCGGTGATCGGGTCGCTGCCGTTGACGGCCAGGATGACATTGGGGCGCCCGCCGGCAGCGGGAGCGACAGCGAGACGCACGGGCAGCGACTCGGCCCAAGCGGGTGAATCCGTGGGAGTTGCGCCGAGCGCGGCCCGCAACGGGGCCGCCTCGATCTCCATCGCCATCACAACGGCAATCCAGGAGTCGGGCCCGCAGTGGGGCGGCTGGCTCGTCGGCGGCGCAGGCACCGTCGGAGCGTAGGCGACCGCGTGCGTCTCGCCATCTCCCGATCGATCTCGATGTGACCTCCGTCACCCATCATGACGTCCGTCACGCGCGGCGGGTGCTCGGTTGGCCAATGGCTACCCTTTCCGGTACCACATCGACACGTGTCCACGTTCAGCGCTCCTCATGCCGCAACTTCTTGCGGACCGGGTCCGACGCACTGAACGATCCACCCAACACTCGACAAGGACGACTCATCACCATGCGACGAACCTCGCGCACGCGCTCATTCCTCACCCTCGTGATCGCCACATCGATCAGCCTCGCGGCAGTGGCCCCCGGCATCGCCGGTGCCAAGACCGGATTCGGCGATGTCGCAGACGACGCCTACTACACCGAAGCGGTCGCATGGATGGTGAGCGCTGAGATCACCACAGGCATCGAAACAGGGTGCTTCGGCCCGTCACTGCCCGTCACTCGAGGCCAGGTCGCCACGTTCCTTCACCGCCTCGACAGCAGCCTCGGCAACGAGCCCGTGAGCGCTGACCACCCGTTCGTCGATGTGACGGCGAGCTATCAGCAAGACCCGGTCGGCTGGCTCTTCGGCGAAGGCCTCACCACCGGCGTGTCACCGACGCTGTTTGCGCCCCAGAACTCGATCACCCGCGGCGACTTCGCGGTGCTCCTCTGGCGCTACGCCGGAAACCCGACGCCACAGGCGAACGCACCATTCGTCGACGTGACCAAGTCGTATCAGCGCCAGGCCGTCGCCTGGATGGCCGAGCAAGACATCACGACCGGCACCAGCCCCACGACATTAGAGCCCGACGGACGGGTCACTCGGGCCCAGGCTGCAGCATTCCTCTTCCGCTACGTCGACCCGGCCGAGGTCACGACCGTCGAGGAGACGAACAAGTGCACCCGTGAGATCCGCCTCGCGCTCGAAGCCGGTGGTCTCACCACTCCCGAAGCACTGTGTGCGGCGCCCCTGCTGACCAACTTCGACGTGGAGTATCTCGTCGCTGTCGTCGAGGACCGGGCCAGCGCCTCGTTCGAGCTGATCATCGCCGCCGCCACGATCGGCGCCGACTGTCTGACACCCGACCGGGTTGCCGACCTCAGCCGCCTGTTCCTCTGAGCGTCGCTCAGGGCCCCACGGGCAACACAACACTGCGTTCGGACGCACAGTCGTAGGTGCCAGGTTCCGACGGCAGTCGACGCACGAACTCGCCGTCTTCCACACCGAGCACGATCGCGCACCCCTCTGACGATCCGTCGGAGGCCAGGGCGGGATGCAGGCCACCGCCCGTCCAGTCGGCCTGCGCCGCTCGCGCCTGCGCGAAACACGTGAGGTCGGCATCAGCCAGACACTCTTGTGCGGACGACGCCCATCGCCAGAACTCCGAGGCGGCAAGCAGCCCGTGACCGGTTCGAGGGGCGCCGATCTGGTCGAGAAGCTCCGCATGAGCCGCAGTCGCCGGCGCGGCATCGCCGTCCTCGAACGGAAGGAACGGAATCTCGATGAGCAACCGATCTGGCTGGGCCGTGTCGAGACACGCTGAGTCGTAGGCAACAGCTGTCGCCACGATGACAGGACGCCACGAGGCGCGCTCAGCCACGTCGACGAACGGGAGTACCGCCTGGTCGCATCCGCCCGCGATGTGCACCTGGCCACCGCCGGTGGCGCGAACCTGCGCGGCGATCAGTTCCCAGTCGGGAACGGAGTCGATCGGGTAGGCGACTTCGCCGGCAACCGTCATCACCCCGCCGGCGAGCTCGATCGCCTGGCGCCGCGCCGCTCGGTCCGCCGCGGCCAACGGCGTGTCGGGACCGACGAGCACGATGGCTGCGGCAGTACCGGGATCGGTGAACACTCCGGCGAGATGACCATGGAGTGGGAAGGGGTCGGTCGGTACGAGATCGGTTCCGCCGCTGTAGAGCGGCAACCCGCACGCGGCTGCTGACAGGGCCGTCTCGATCTTCTGCAGGAAGGCGTGGCCGACGAGGGACACAACCTCGACACATGCCTCATCCACCCGATCCGCGGCTTCGAACGCTGCGGCGTCGTACTCAATGACGCGAAGGTCGCGACCATGCAGCCCACCGTGGGCGTTGCAGTAGTCGGCGAGCACCTCGATCATCTCGACAATGCCGGTTCCCGCACCCGGCGTGCCGATGCCACCTCGGTCGGAGCCAGTGCCGATCACGACGACCTCGTCGTCGACTCCCGGCCGCTCAGGGAGCACCGAGGCATCGGCCGGGCGGCACGGGATGACGAGCGAGCCGATGGTCGGATCGATTCGTTCGGGCGGGTCCGTGGGGGTAGGCGGCCGCAATGTCGTGGTGCCGGACGGGTCAGACGTCGACGTGGCCGGCTGGGCCAGAGACGACCCCGGATCAGCTGAGGAACCGCCGTCGTCGCTACACGACGCAACCACAAGAGCCACGAGAACGAGCGAACAGAGCCAACGCATTCCCTGGAGCTATCACACCTCGTGGGTCAAACGGCTCATGTGCGCCACAACGCCCCGCGGAGAAACTCGGTCCGACCGACCCATACACCGGTCCCCCAACTCTGCCGAAGTTCCTAGAAGAATCAGGGGAGACATGATGAGCGACCACCATTGCTGCAACCTGTGTGGCCACAGAAACGGCCACATCCGCGAAGGGCGGCTCGGCCGCTACCAGGTCACGTGCGACACCTGCGAGGAACGCAAGGGCACCCACCTCGTGAAGACCACCCACGGCTACGCCAGCCGAGCAGTGGTCCAATCTCGCGAACCTGTCGCTGCCTGACCCTCAGATACCGATCGCGTCGGCAACCCGGTCGCGGTGCATCCGAGAGTCGCCGTAGGCCGCTGCGAGCGACCAACCTCGCTTGAGCCAGAGTTGCAGGTCGTATTCGAACGTGTAGCCGATCGCCCCGTGGCACTGCAGCGCCTGACGACATGCCAGATCGACGGCGTCGGCCGCGGTCGCCTTGGCCATCGAGACATCACGGCCTCGCGTGGCAGCGTCGTGGGTCTCCGGGTGAGCGACGGACCAGGCCGCGCGATAGACGAGCGGCGCGGCGAACTCCACACCGAGTCGAACGTTGGCGAGATGATGCTTCACCGCCTGGTAGCTGCCCACCGGCTTGCCGAACTGATAGCGCTCTGCGACGTATTCCACGGTGGAGTCGAGCAATCGCCGCGCAATACCGACGCACTGAGCGGCAGTACCGAGCGCGGCACGATCGAAAGCGAGTGAGCTGTCGGCGCCGTCGAGATCCTCGGCGGCATCGATCGATGTCAGCTTGGCCAGCCGTCGCGATTGGTCGATCGATGTCGCCGGCTCAGCTGTCCACGCGGTCGCAGCCCGAAGCGCATCGCCATCACTGACCACAAGCAAGTCGGCGCCGAACGCTCCGACGGCCGGACCGGAGTCGAGCGCCACCACGCATGTCGTCTCACCGACGATCGCTGCATCGAGGTGACTCGACCCCGCCTCGGCCAGCGCCGGAACTGCCACTGCCGCGTGCTCCATGAGCGGATCGGGCACG
>CALKOE010000224.1 GCA_938091985.1 uncultured Acidimicrobiales bacterium
GACGACTTCGAGGACGTGCGCAGCATCGCCCTCACGCTTCCCGAGACCAACGAACGGTTGAGCCACGGGATGCCGACATTCTTCATTCGCGACAAGAAGGTCTTCGTGTCGTGCGTCCGCAACCATCACGACGACGGCATCTTCGGCATCTGGGTAGCCGCCGCTCCCGGCGTGCAGGACGAGTTGGTCACCCAAGAGCCCGACCGCTTCTACGTGCCGCCCTATGTGGGCCATCGTGGTTGGGTGGGTCTCCGACTCGACCGCGACGTCGACCTCGGCGAGGTGCAGGAAGTCATCACCGACTCGTATCGCCTCGTCGCACCCAAGACCCTGGTCAAGCAACTGGAGGCCAGCTGATGCGCCGAATGATCCCCGCCCTCGCTGCCTGCCTCATGGCCAGCGCATGTGTATGGCCAGTGCCGCTCCCGGGCGACCCGGTTCCGACAATCGAGTCCACCGCCACATGGAACGCCACCGCGGCAACGCTGTCGGTCGACGTGGTCGTCACCGATCTCACGGCCACGAGCGTTCGAGTGTTTCCCGAGGGTGTGAACAGCCCGTCGATCGACGACACCGTCGCGCCCTTCGAGTTCACGATCGACACGGCGCTGCTGGCCGCCGGGGCGAAGAATCTTCTCGTCGTCGCCACCGACGGCACGACCTTCGTCACCGAACTCGAACCGATTCCGGCCACGTCGTGCAACGGTCACCGTGACCTGTGCGAACGCAGCTACGACGCGGTCCGTACCGTGACCGCGCACAACGCAATGTCCAACGCCGCCGATGGGTGGACCGGTCCCAACCAGACGCTCGACATCCCGGGCCAACTCGACGCCGGCGTGCGTGGGCTGATGATCGACACCTACCGAGCCGGCGACCTCAACAGCCTCGGGTTCGTGCAGGTCCCCGGTGTCGACCCCGACGCGTCCTACCTCTGCCACACCTTCTGCGCCCTCGGCTCGATCCCGATGGTCAATGCGTTGACCGAGATCCGGGAGTTCCTCGATTCCAACCCAGGTGAGGTCGTCACCCTCATCATCGAGTCGTATCTCAACCACGACCTGACCGCGGCGGCATTCGACGCCAGCGGCCTCACGCCCTACGCCTACACCCACGGCGGCGGCGCATGGCCCACGCTCGGCGAGATGGTCGACGCCGGAGATCGTCTCGTGGTGCTCCAAGACGAAGACGTCAACGGCTCGTACCCCTGGCTCATGGACGTGTGGGACCACGCGTTCGAAACCCATTTCTCCAACACTGTGCCGAGCGACTTCTCGTGCGATCACCTACGCGGCACGCCGTCCAACGACCTGTTCATCCTCAACCACTTCCTCACCGAGGTGTTCGGCTCGCCGGCCCTCGCTGCCCAGGTCAACGGCAACCCGCTGTTGATCGACCGTGCCGAGGAATGCGAGGCGTTCCATTCCACGGCCGCCACCTTCGTGACCGTCGACTTCATCGAGATCGGCGACGTCGCTGATGCCGTCGCCACACTCAACGGTCTGTGACCCGTCTTCTCTCCCACGCCGATTTACCAACGAATCGGTTTAGCTAAAGGCTAAATGCAAGGCTGAGTGCCCGATCGAACCATCCACCGCCGGACCCGGCGCGGAAAGAGGAACAGCAATGAGCGACCAATGGGGCTTCGAGACCCGCCAGATCCACGCCGGCCAGGAGCCTGATCCCACCACGGGCTCGCGCGCCGTTCCGATCTACCAGACCACCGCCTACACGTTCCGCGACACCGATCACGCCGCCAACCTGTTTGCGCTGTCCGAGATCGGCAATATCTACACGCGCATCATGAACCCGACCCAGGCAGTGGTCGAAGCCCGCCTTCAGTCACTCGAAGGCGGCACCGACACCGCGGTGGGCATTCCCGGCGCGCTCATGACCGCCTCCGGTCAGGCCGCGGAAACGCTGGCCATCCTCAACCTCGCCGAGTCGGGCGACCACGTGGTGGCCGCCGCCGCGCTCTATGGCGGCACCTACAACCTGCTGCACTACACGCTGCCGAAGATGGGCATCACCTGCACGTTCGTCAACGATCCCGACGACGAAGCCGAGTGGAACGCCGCAGTGCAGGAGAACACGAAGGCCTTCTACTGCGAGTCGATCGGCAACCCGAAGAACAACGTCGTCGACATCCGCAAGATCGCCGACATCGCCCACAGCCACAGCGTGCCGCTCATCGTCGACAACACGGTCGCCACGCCGTTCTTGATCCGCCCGATCGAGCACGGCGCCGACATCGTCGTGCACTCCGCCACCAAGTTCATCGGTGGCCACGGCACCGCGATCGCCGGCGCAATCGTCGATGGCGGCACCTTCGACTTCGGCGCTTCCGGCAAGCACCCGATGTTCACCGAGCCTGATCCCAGCTACCACGGCCTCGCCTACTGGCCCGGCCTCGGCAAGGGCTCCTACATCATCAAGGCCCGCGTGCAACTGTTGCGCGACATCGGCGCCGCGATCTCGCCGTTCAACGCCTTCCTGCTCCTGCAGGGCCTCGAGACGCTCAGCCTGCGTATGGAGCGTCACTTCTCCAACGCCCAGAAGGTGGCCGAGTACCTCGATGCCCACGACCAGGTCGAGTCGGTTGCCTTCGCTGGGCTGCCCTCTTCGCCGTGGCACGGGATCGCCAACTCGTTGACCGGCGGGGCGGGCTACGGCTCGGTTCCGGCGTTCACGATCAAGGGCGGCCTCGAGGCCGGCAAGAAGTTCGTGGAAGCGCTCGAACTCCACAGCCACCTCGCCAACATCGGCGACGTGCGTTCCCTGGTGATCCAGCCCGCCGCCACTACCCACTCCCAGCTCACTCCCGAGGAGCAGGAGTCGACCGGCGTCAGCCCCGGTCTCGTGCGCCTCTCCGTGGGCCTCGAACTGATCGACGACATCATCGCCGATCTCGACATCGGGTTCGCAGCAGCCAAGTAATTCTGCG
>CALKOE010000225.1 GCA_938091985.1 uncultured Acidimicrobiales bacterium
GTCGCCCGTGGTGAGCTCGGCGAGCCGGAACAGCTCGTCGAGGAGCTGGGTGTGGATCACGAGCTGCCGGGGGTTGGTGCCGCGCTCGTGGGTGAGGGTCGAACCTGACACACCCCACCCGCCGTGGAGTGGCCCGATCAACTGGTCGTCGGCGACGAGCGCTCCGTCGAAGAACACCTCGTTGAAGTCGGCTTCGTCGGTGATCTGGCGCAGCGGTCGGATTTCGATTCCCGGCGCTCGCATGTCGACCATGAACGCCGAGATGCCTCGGTTCTTGCGCGCGTCGGGGTCAGTGCGGGCGAGGCAGAGTCCCCAGTCGGCGAACTGGGCGTAGGAGGTCCACACCTTCTGGCCGTGGAGCTCCCAACCGCCGGACACCTTGACGGCCTTCGTCGACACCGCTGCGAGGTCGGACCCCGCGTCGGGTTCGGAGAAGAGCTGGCAGAAGAGTTGGTCGGCGTTGAGAATGCTCGGCAGCCAGCGCTGCTTTTGTTCATCGGTGCCGTGCGCGAGCACGGTCGGCCCGACGAGGTTGACGCCGATTCGGCCCACGATCTCGGGGGCGCGGGCCCGAGCCAGCTCCTCTTGCACGATGTAGTGGTGCAGCGGGTCGGCGTCGCGACCGCCGTAGTCGGTGGGCCAGGTCACGCCGACGAAGCCGGCGTCTGCCAGCTGGCGTTGCCAACCGCGAAGGAAGGCGACCTCCTCGGCGAGGTCGTCGAAAAGGGGTGGCAAGCCTACGCCGTATTCCCATGGGAGGTTGGCGCGCAGCCAGCTCCTGCATTCGGTCCGGAAGGCTTCTTGCTCCGGCGTCGGCGTCAGGTCCACCGCGTGGGTTTACCAGGCAGGTGACACAAGTGTCAGAAACTGCGATGTCGATCTACGATGCCCCACCAATGGACTTCGACCTCTCCGCTGACCAGAACGCACTCCGAGAAGCAGCGAAAGATCTTCTCGACGCCGAATGCGGATCGGATCGCGTGCGGGCATCGGAAGGCTTCGACGCCGAGTTGTGGGCCGCAATGGTCGAACAAGGGTGGACAGGTATTGCCGTTGACGAATCGCTTGGCGGCGTTGGGCTCGGCACCGTGGAGGCCACCGTCCTGCTCGAGCAGGCCGGTGCCCACGTCGCCCCGGTGCCGCTCGCTCAGCAGTTGATCGCCCTCGAGGCTCTCGCCACCACCGAGTGGGGTCCTGCGTTGCTCACCGGCGAGTCCATCGCGGCAGTGGTGCGGACACCGTTGGAGATCGACGCGAACGGCGCTGTGTCCGGTCGTCCGGAACCCGTGATCTTCGGCGCGCGTGCGGACGTGCTCATCGCTCCGGCTGGTGACTCGCTCGTGGCGGTCGACCTTCGTGGCATCGAGCGCACAGCCGAACCGGCAATGGACATCACCCGGGAGTTGGCGTGGATCGAACTCGACCATGCGCCCGCCGCGGTCGTGGGCGACGCGGAGGCGGTTGCGGCCCACCTCGACCGTGGCGCGATCTATCACTCGGCGGAGATGCTCGGCGGAGCCGAGACGGTGATGCAGCTCGCGGTGGATTATGCGAAGGAACGCGAACAATTCGGTCGTCCGATCGGCAGCTTCCAGGCGGTCAAGCACCGATGTGCCGACATGCTCGTCGATGTCGAGGGGATGCGTTCGGCGGTGTATCACGCGGCGTGGGCGCTCGGGGCCGGCGATGCCGACGGACCAGTCGCAGCGGCGACTGCGAAGGTGTGGTGCAGCGATGCCGCGGTTCGAGTGGCGGAGTCCGCTTTACAGGTCCATGGCGGTATCGGCTTCACCTGGGAGTCCGATGTGCACCTCTATCTCAAACGCGCACAGCTCGATTCGGTGGCATTCGGCGATGCCCGTCACCACCGAAAAAGACTCGCATCGCTGTTGGCGGCGCGGCTGGAAACTGGCGGCTCGGTCCTCGGTTGACCACACTGGACGGGCAAGGAGGTCGCCATGACGATCGACCATCGGACCCGACTCCAGAAGAACGAGCGAGCGCTGCAACGAGATGAGGTCTTCGACGACGTCATCTCCACTGCTCTGCAGACCCACGGCGATCTCGCCGGTCGCGGTGCGACGTACAAGGACGCACCGTCGCTCGGGCTCCACGTTGACGGTCGCGGACTGACCCTCGAGGTTCGCGACGGAGTGCTGACCGCGGCTGCCGGTGTGGATACGGCTGGGGTCGTGGCCGAGATGGCCGAAGACGCCCTGTCCGACCTTGTGCAGGACAGTCAGTCGACGATGGGCCTCGCGATGACGTCGCGTGTGCAGCTCACCGCCGGCAGCATCAACGAGTGGATCGGCTGGGAGCCGATCCTTCGGGCGCTGTTCGATGGCCGCAAGGTGCACGAGACCGGCGACGTGACCTTTGCCGACCTCGATGGCAAGCCACTCGACCTCACTCGCTCGTTCACCATCGACGACGACCACGAAGAGATCGGCCACTTTCTGCAGGAGGCGGGCTTCCTCCACATCACCAACGTGTTCGAAGAAGACGAGATGGCGACGGTCGCGGCCGATATCGATCACTGGATCGACAAGGCGACGCCGGACGACGGCGAGTCCTGGTGGGCGACCGACGATGCCGGCATCAACCAGGCAGTGCGAGTCCTCTTCTTCTACGAGAAGTCCGAGGCGCTTCGTGACCTGGTCGAGAGCGACCGTTACCAGTGGCTTGCCGGGCTGACCGGCGACTCACATCAGCACAAGGGTGGCGCCGAGGGCCTCGTGAAGCCGCTGGGGATCGTGAAGGGCTTGTCGGATCTGCCGTGGCACAAGGACTGCGGCCAGGGTCGCCACTCCTACATGTGCAATTCCATGACCACGGGGATCTCCGTCACCGGTGCCGACCGCGTGAGCGGCGCGCTCGGCGTGATCCCCGGATCGCATCGGGCCAACACGATGGCCACCGGACGCGACCCGCTTCTCGATCTCGAGCCTCGCATGCTCGAGACCCAGACCGGCGACGTGACGGTGCATTGCAGCGACACGCTCCACCGAGCGCACCCACCGATCGAACGTCCTCGCAAGGTCGTCTACTCAGGCTTCGGACTCGCACCCATTCCCGGCGACGAGGTGAAGCCGAATCCTCGCTACAGCCGCGAGGCCCGGGCCGAACTCACCGATGTGCAGGATCGAATCTCGGCCGCTGACAACCCCGAGGCCAGCGAGCGCTATACCCCCGGCCGCGGTCGCTGAAGATGTAGCGGGGGTCAGACACCCGCTACATCTCGAAGCACTGGACCTCGACCATCATCGGTAGGAGATAGCCGACGTAGAAGTTGTGGAGCTTCAGCACGCCGTGGTCCTCGACTTCGTAGTCGATCACGTCGACGCGGTCGTCTCGTTCGGCGTAGGCCTTGGCCCGAGCGAGGACCTCGTGGAGCTGGTCGACAGTGTCGACCGCGAGGCCGAAGTGATCGAGGCGAGGTGTCGTCATCGGCTTCTCGTCGGCGATGAGGAACACGAACTGGTCGTAGCTGTGGACGCCCATCACGAGTCGCGTGCGGTCCTCGGTCATGGTCGGGTGTTCGACCCAGCCGAAGACTTCGGAGTAGAAGGCGGTGATGTCGGCGCGGCCCTGCTCGTCGAGCGCGTCGGCGGGCATGCTCATCGCGACATGGTTGAAGCGCGTGGGTCCGGTGAACTCGCTCATGGTCGAACCATTGCCTTTCCCGGGATCTCTCCCGCACGGAGCCGCTGCATCGTCGGCAGCAGGTGGTCGAGGGGTACTGCATCAGCGTCGATGAGTTCGTCGATCGGAAACGAACCCGAACCGATCAGCGCGAGTGCGTCGTCGAACCCTGCGGCGTCGTAGTTGAACGCACCGGTGACTCGGAGCTCGTTGAGGATGATGCGATTGGTGTCGAGCTTCGGGTAGTCGAGGCCGGTGCCGACCAGCACCTGGATGCCGCCGGGGGAGAGCTGGGTGAGTCCCATCTCGATCGCCGAGCGGGCGCCGGAGGTCTCGAACATGACGGGTACGGCCTCGGCGACCGGTTCGCCCGGGTGGGCGGTGACTTCGAGGTCGCCTACGGCTCGTACCGATGCGCCGAGTCGCGTCGCGAGCGCAGCTCGACCCTCGCCGGGCTCGACTGCGATGGTGTGAATTCCGCGCGCCGTGAGGATCGCGATGATCGCGGCGCCGATGGGCCCGGCGCCGGTGACGAGGGCGCTCTGATCATCGGCGATTCCCGAGAGGGTGACTGCATGCAAGGCGACGGCCAAGGGCTCGGTGTAGGCCGCGGCGCGGGCTTCGATGCCTGGGGGCACCACGACGAGTCGATCGCCGGGCACGCCCACGTACTCGGCAAAGGCGCCGCGCTCGACCGCCGTCCCCGCCTCGGGACGGTTCTGGCAGAGGCTTGTCCGCCCTGCTCGGCAGAGATCGCACGTGCCGCACACAGGTGATGGAAGCCCGACCACGAGTGTCCCCGGATCGAGGCCCGTGGCTCCGGGCTCCACAATTCGACCGGACCATTCGTGACCGAAGACGGCATCTGGAGTGCCCCATCCGTCGAGCATCATGTGGAGGTCGGTGCCGCAGATTCCGCAGTACTCCACCGCAATGAGCGCGTTAGTCACCGAGTCGGGCCGAGGCAATGAGACGATGTCGACCTCGCCGGGGCGCCGGTAGACGGCAGCGTTCATCGTGGCGGGTGAGCCAGTCATGGCCTCAGCTTCGTCCCGATCGCCGCGTCATGCGAATCGTCGGGGCCTAAGAGAGCCTCGCCGCCAGGCCCGCTCGGTCAACCTTGCCAGAGGCCAACACCGGGAACTCATCGAGGAGTTCGATGCGTTCTGGTGTGATGTAGCGAGCCGCACCACGTTCGTGAAACCAGCTCTGGCATTCGGCCAAGTCGAATCCATCGGGCGCGATCACGAACGCGGCGACTCGCTCGCCGAGCCGTTCGTCGGGCTCAGAGACAGCCACGGCAGCGCGGATGGCGGGATGCGCCTCGAGGTGTTGCTCGACTTCGCTGGCCGAGATGTTCTCGCCGGCGCGGATGATCCGATCGCCGAGCCGGCCGGTGATGGTGAGCCAGCCGTCGTCGATCGTGGCGAGGTCGCCGGTACGAAACCAACCGTCGACGAAGTGCTCGCTGGTGCGGTCAGGGTCGAGATAGCCCCGCGCAAGTTCGGGACCCCGAACCCACAGCCCATTGTCGCTGTCGACGCGAATCTCCGAGCCGCCGAACGGTCGCCCGTCGGTACCGATCATCCGGTTCGGCGGGTCGTCGTGACGGCTCGTGGTGATGGTCGGCGCCTCAGTGGATCCGTAGGCCCGCTTCACCACGGCGCCGAGCTGTGCGCCGGCCCGCTCCGCGAAGGATGGGCTCACGCCGGCGCCACCGCAGGAGATCAGTCGTAGCGATGTCACCCGGTCCGGCCGGAACTCGGGGTGGTCCATCAATCCAATGAAGAACGTGGGTGGCCCCACCATCCAGGTGACCCCCTCGGCTTCGATCAGGTCGAGCGCGCCGCCCGGGTCCCACTTCGACATCAGTACCGCGGTTGCGCCCACGGCGCCCGGGACGAGCACCGCGTGGAGTAGACCCGACACATGCGCGAGTGGCGCGGGCATGAGCACGACGTCGTCTGCACTGAACCCGTGGACTTCCACTGATTCCGAGGCCTTGTAGGCCAACGAGCCATGGGTGTGGACCACACCCTTGGGCGCACCGGTGCTCCCGGATGTGAACATCACGAGGGCATCGTCGTTGTCCGCCACGCTCATGGCGGGCACGGCGCCGCCGCTGAGCTGCTCTACGGTCGCCGCCCCTGGTGTCGACAAGAGTGGCGCGCCCGGTGCGCTGATCAAGAGCGCGGGTTCGGACTGCTCGAGTGCTTGTTCGAGTTGGGCGGGCCCAGCGAGCGGGTGAAGCGCGACGGGAACCACTCCGATCTTCCAGCACGCCCGGTAGACCACGATCGCGTCGATGCTGACCGGGAGCTGGAAGGCCACTCGATCGCCGTGGCCGATCCCGCGAGCGTTGAGCGCACCGGCGAGCCGCGCGGTGCGCAAATCGAGGTCGGCCGTGGAGAGCCGCGTGTCGCCGTGCACCACGAGGGTGGGGTTCGAAGGCGCGGCTCCGAGGAGGTGATTGAGATCCATGGCTGGGCTGAATGCTAGGGCTGCCCGACCACCTCGGCCCCACCGACTGAGCAAGTACCGTTGTCTGCCATGTGGCGAACCGCGGGTACCAGTGCGCTGATCGTGGCAGCCCTCGCGTTGGCCGCGTGCGGATCGAGCGAAGACGGCGGCGCGCCGACCAC
>CALKOE010000226.1 GCA_938091985.1 uncultured Acidimicrobiales bacterium
GGCCTTCTGGTGATCTGAGCAGATCAAGATGTCGGAGACGACGGGATGATCGAGCTGGCCGAGTTCCTTGGCGGGCACATGATGAAACGCCGCGGCGACATAGCTGTCGCGAAGCTCGGCCTGCACCGATCCGCTCACCGAACCACGCGGCGGCACGAGCGGTTGGAACTCTCGTCCGACCTTCGAGAGGGCGTTGCTCATGCAGATCACGATCTTGCCGCGCAGCTGCGTCCGCACGCTGTGTGCGGTCTCCGTGGCGGCGTTCCACGGCGTGGCGATCACGATCAGCTCGCCGTCGGCTGCGCCTGCGTTGTCGTCGCTGTCGATGGACAGGTCACGATCGGGCCACTTCTCGATGATCGAGTCGCGCACCTCCATGGCGCGGTATTTCGACCGCGAACCGAGGGTGACGTCGTGTCCGACCGAAGCCAGACGAGAGGCCAACGCCATGCCCGCGGGCCCCGTGGCGCCAAGAAGTCCGATGTGCATGGCGACGAGGCTACGGTGCGGGCGTCGCTTCCGACGAGTTGAAAGGCGCCGGTCTGTGGGATTGCTGGACGGCAAGAAGATTCTGATCACCGGAGTGCTCACGGATGCGTCGCTCGCGTTCGGCGTGGCCAAACTGGCGCAAGAACAGGGCGCGGAGATCATCCTGACCGGTGCCGGGCGAGGCCTGCGGCTCACGCAGCGCACCGCTCGCAAGCTGCCGACCGAGCCCGAGGTCTTCGAGTTCGATGTGACCGAGCCGGCCCACGCCGACGCGCTTCGCGCCACGCTCGAAGAGAAGTGGGGACGGGTCGACGGTGCCCTTCACGCAATCGGTTTCGCACCCGAGGCTTGCCTGGGCGATGACTTCATGGGCGCCACATGGGACGACGTGAAGGTCGCGGTCGAGATCTCCGCCTACTCGCTCAAGGTGCTCGCCGATGCGACCGCACCGCTCATGACCGAGGGCGGGTCGCTCGTCGGCCTCACCTTCGACGCCACGGTCGCCTGGCCCGCTTACAACTGGATGGGTGTCGCCAAGGCTGCGCTCGAATCGACCAACCGCTATCTCGCCCGTGAGCTCGGCCCGCGAGGGATCCGCTGCAACCTCGTCGCCGCCGGCCCGATCCGCACCCTGGCGGCGAAGTCGATTCCCGGTTTCGCCAAATTCGAAGATGTCTGGGACGACAAGGCGCCACTTGGATGGGATGTCGACGACTCGACGACTGTGGCCGAGACCACGGTTGCCATGCTCTCCGACTGGTTCCGGGGCACCACCGGCTCGATGATCCACGTGGACGGCGGCTATCACTCCGTCGGCGCCTGACCTTCTGGTCGTCGGCGGCACCGGGCTTCTCGGCCGACGGCTGGTCGCCACTGCACCCGGCCGCCTCGCGGCAACTCATCACGCGTCACCGCCCACCGCATCCCACGCCGACTGGCACCACTGCGACCTGGCCGATGGCGGAGTCGCTGCGGCCGAGCTCATCGCCCACCTGCGACCGGCGGCCGTCATCAACGCTGCCTACATCCAGGGCGGCGAGGAGCTTCATGCCATCACCGCGGTGGCGCCCGGCTCGATGGCGTCGGCGTGTCGGTTGATCGGCGCCCGCTTCATCCACATCTCCAGCGACGTGGTCTTCGACGGCGTCACCGACCGGGCCTACGTGGAAACCGACGACGTCGCACCGGTCCACGATTACG
The DNA here is from genome assembly GCA_938091985.1 of uncultured Acidimicrobiales bacterium. Classification (GTDB taxonomy): domain Bacteria; phylum Actinomycetota; class Acidimicrobiia; order Acidimicrobiales; family Aldehydirespiratoraceae; genus JAJRXC01. The sequence goes on from CALKOE010000226.1 coordinate 1,690, forward strand.
GCCGAGCGAAGGTCGAGGCCGAGACACGAGTGGCTGGCGCCGACCCCGATGCTCTCATCGTGCGGACGAGCCTGCTGTGGGGCGACCCCGCTGATCCCGGCCCACAGGTCGAGATGACGGCCGACACCGAGGTCACCTTCTTCAGCGACGAGTTCCGCAATCCGATCGAGGTGACGGTGCTCGCCGCCGCCTGCCTCGAGCTCCTTGACCGCCGCGACATCACCGGCATTCTCCACGTTGCCGGGGCCGACACCGTCGACCGCCTGGAGTTCGCGCAACGCATCTGCTCCTCGATCGGGGTCGACCCCGCGGCCGTGCGAGGCGGCCCCGGATCGGTTGCGACGGCCAGACCCAGCAACATCCCGCTGGACAGTTCGAAAGCCCAGGCAATACTGATGACTGAACTACGGGGACTCAGAGAGGCGACGGCATGACCGGCATCGAGATCATCGCGACCACCAGTTCGATCGGGGCTGAGATCCGCGGCATCGACATGGCAACAGCGTCAGACGAGGAGTTTCAGCTCATCCAATGGGCGTTGCTGGAGCACCACGTCGTCTTCCTTCGAGGCCAGCATCTCGATGACGAGGCCCACGAAGCATTCGCTCGCCGGTGGGGCGACCCGATCCCGAATCCCATCGTCGCCAAACTCGAAGCTCCTGTCGCGATCGGCGTGGTCTACAACGACGCCGAACACCCACCCGGCCAGGACAACGAGGGCTGGCACACCGACCACTCCTGGGCGAGTTACATCCCCGATATCGCGATCCTCCGGTCGGTGACCGCGCCACCGAACGGGGGCGACACCATGTGGTGCAACATCGCCGCGGCCCACGAGGCGCTGTCTCCAGCCCTTCGAGACTTTCTCTCCGAACTCACCGCCCGCCACGATCCCGGGCCTCGCTTTGCCCTGGAGATGCGGGCGCGGATGCCGGCCGATGTCGCCGACCAACTCCTCGAAGCCTTCCCCGGCACTGACCATCCGGTCATCGTCCGCCATCCAGTGACCGACCGACCCGGCATCTTCGTGAACCCGGGCTACACCCGCTGGATCAACGACGTGACACCCGCCGAGAGCGCCGTACTACTGGAACTGCTCTTCAAGGCGATCGCCCACCCCGACCATGTGTGTCGCTTCCGGTGGCAGGAAGGCGACGTCGCCATCTGGGACGAGCACGCCACGCTGCATCGCGGACCCAACGACTTCGCACCCGCCCGGCGAGAGCTACGACGGTTCACGGTCGGAGCGGCCGAGCCGAGCGCCGCCTGAGGCTCAGCTGTCTGAATCGGCGTCGGTCTCGTCGCGAATGTCGCCGACCAGCGCTTCGAGCGCGTCTTCGAGCGTCACAAGACCGAGGAGTTGTCCATCGGCGGACTTCACGAGAGCCACGTGACGTCGATCCCGCCGCATCGCCCGCATGAGGTCGCGGACCGGTTGGTCGGGCGAAACGATCAACATGCGGCGCATCATTTCGAGGGGGACCTGGTCGTCACGGGCCTCGACAGGGAGCCGCAAGAGATCCTTCGAATGGACGAATCCGATGATGTCGCTCGGCCCCACGCCCTCGACGGGAATGCGGCTGTGGCCCGACTCCGTCACGAGTTCTTCGACCTCGGCCACCGACGTCGCTCGGGGCACTGATGCCATGAGATGGCGGGGCGTCATGATGGACCCAGCGGTTCGGGCCCGGAAGTCGAGCGCGCCCGACAGCAGCTCGTGTTCGACGCCTTCGATCTTGCCCTCCTCGACGGCACCGGCGAGAAGGGTATGGAACTCATTGACAGTGAGCGCCGTGTTGAGTTCGTCGACCGGCTCGAACCCGAGCAGCCGCACGATGCCGTTGGAGATGGCGTTGAGCGACCACACGACCGGCTTCAGCAATGCGACATAGGCAGCGTGTATCGGAGCCAGGAGCCGAGCAACCCGCTCGGGGTTCGCGATTGCCAGGTTCTTCGGCACCATCTCGCCGAGCACCATGTGGAGCGT
>CALKOE010000227.1 GCA_938091985.1 uncultured Acidimicrobiales bacterium
AGTTCGCCCGGCGCTTCGGCTGTCACGTGCGCGACAGCTACGGGTCGACCGAGGGAGTGATCATCGTGCGTCGCGATCCGTCGATGCCTCCGGGTGCGCTCGGGATCGCCAACGACACGGTGAAGGTGCTCGACCCGGAGACCGGCACCGAGTGTCCGCGGGCGATCTTCGGCGACGACGGCCGGGTGACGAACCTCGAAGCGTCGACCGGCGAGCTCGTCGAGACCCAGCCGACCTCGGGCTTCGAGGGCTACTACAAGAACGAGGCCGCCACCCAGGAGCGCTTCCGAAACGGGGCGTACTGGTCGGGCGACCTCGCGTATCGAGACGAGGACGGTTGGCTCTTCTTCGCCGGCCGTTCCAACGAGTGGCTCCGGGTCGACGGCGAGAACTTCGCGGCGGCTCCCGTGGAGGCGATCATCGGCCGCCATCCCGACGTCAGGTCCGTCGCCGTCTACGCCGTCCCCGACGATCCGGTCGGCGACCGGGTGATGGTGGCGCTCGAGCTGCGGAGCGACGCGACGTTCGATGCGTCGGCTTTCGACGAGTTCCTCCGGACCCAAGGCGATCTCGGTCCGAAGTGGGTTCCGTCATTCGTCCGCATCGACGAGGAGCTGCCGAAGCTCTCGAGCATGAAGGTCAACAAGAAGCAGCTGCGTCTCGACGCGTGGCGGATCGACGGCACGGTGTGGCGCCCGACCAGAAACGACGGTCTCCGGCCGCTCACCGCCGCGGACCGGGCGCTCCTCGACCCGCTGCTCGACTAGGTCAACCGGGGTTCGCGGGGCAGACCGAGGCCTCGCTCGGCGATCGTGTTGCGTTGGATCTCGTCGGTTCCGCCGCCGAGTCGGAGCCCGGGAGCGAAGAGGAACCGATCGAGCCACGGTTCCGACAAGGGATCATCGGCGATCAGGCTGGATGGGCCGAGGATCTCGAGCGCGGCGTTGGCCGAGAGCCGGGCGTGTTCGGAATACAGCAGCTTCGTGATCGGACCGGCGGCCGGGATCGAGGCGGCTCGCGACATGACCAGATCCAGGAGTCGCTCCCGTGTGTGGGCGCGGACCACCTCCTGACGCACGGTCGGCTCGCCGGCGCGCCCCGTCTCCTCGGCCATGCTCCTCAGTTGCGCCGCCGACCGCGCGCTGGTGCCCCCGCCGATCGCGGCGCGCTCGCTGGTCAACATCGTGCGGAGCACGGCGAAGCCGCCACCCAACCCGCCGATCAAGGCTGACTCGGGCACGAACGCGTCGTCGAGGAAGACCTCGTTGAAGTGGTAGCCACCCGACATCTGGCGCAACGGTCGGACCGTCACTGCCGCCTGGCGCATGTCGAGCGCAAAGAAGCTGACGCCACCCCGCCCGGGGTCCGACCGATCGGTCCGGGCGAGGAGCAGCGCGTAGTCGGCGCTCACGGCACCTGAGGTCCAGACCTTCTGGCCCGACACGGTCCATCCACCGCCGACCCAGGTCGCCAGCGTCTGCACATTGCCGAGATCCGATCCAGCGTCGGGCTCGGAGAGCAGTTGGCACCACGCCTCGTCGCCCCGCACGATGACGGGGAGATGGGCACGGCACTGCTCCTCGGTGCCGTGTTCCAGCAGCACCGGCGGCACCATCTCGAGCGCGATGGCGAGCATCTTGGTGGACACGCCGTAGCGCGTCTGTTCTTCGGCGATGGCATGCGCCTGCCAGGCCGGCGCTCCCTGTCCCCCATACTCTTGCGGCCATGATCGGCCCGCCCACCCGGCGCCATGAAGTTGCCGCTGCCAGGCGCGGGTGACCTCCATTGCATGGGATTCCCGCTCCCGGAAATCGTCCGCAGTCCCGGCCGAGACGATGTGAACAGCGGAGAAGTCCTCGGCGCTGCCCTTGGCCGGCGCGTGCCCGGAGAACCACGTCGCGACCTCGGCTCGAAACGCCGCGTCGTCGCCGCGTTCGGTCACCGGGTTCCGGCAAGCGATACGCCGAGAAGATCCACGGCATTGTCGTGTGCGATGCGCCGCACCTGATCTTCGGGGAGACCGGCGAGCGAGTCGGTGACGAAGTCGTAGGGCTCGCGGGTTCCCTCTGCGTGTGGCCAATCCGACCCGAGCAGGAGCCGCTCGACCGGGAAGTGCTGCACGATGTCGACGATGTCGTCCTCCCAGAACGGCGTCACCCAGACATGGTTCGAGAACACCTCGTTCGGATGCTCGGCGAAGTAGCCAGGGTTGCGGTTGGCCGCATCCTCGAGCCGATGCAGCAGTTCGGGAATCCAGGAGGCGCCGTTCTCGACGCTCGCCATCCGCAGCGCTGGGAAGCGTTCGAAGACCTTGTGACAGACGGCCGCGGCGTAGAAGTCGCTGACTGCCCGCGACTTCGTGACCACGCCGCGGAGCGGGGAGCGAAACAGCGAACTCTCCGCCTGGCTCGGCTCCCACAGCTGGACCAGCGCGTCGTAGCCGTCGTTCCCGGCATGGTTGGCGACGATGACACCCGACTCGGCGGCGAGTCCCCAGAACGGGTCGTAGACCTCGTCGAACGGGGATCGGTATCCACCCGGGGCCGGCACGGGCGCGTTTCTCACGTTGACCACGATCGCACCGCGGTCGAGCACGTCGGCCAGCTCCTCGACGGCGGCACCAGGATCGAGCATCTGGATGTAGGGAACGGCGAAGATCCGCCCCTGGTAGGAGAAGCCCCAGTCCTCGTCGAGCCATCGGTTGAAGGCCCGGAACGACGCCGCAGCCGCCTCCGGGTCGTTGCGGAGTGCCTCCTCGACGCCGACACCGAGCGTCGGGAACATCAACGTCGCCGCGATGCCCTGTGTGTCCATGACCCGAAGACGAGCGTCGCGATCGCGATACTCCGGCCGGATCGGTTCGAGTTCCCCGAACGCCTCGACGATGTTTTGCTGGGCCGGGTTCCCCCGATACCAGTCCCACAGCGACCCCGGCTTCGCCACCGGGTCGAAGGTCGGGTTGGCGATGTAGGAGTTCAGGTTGCCGCCGACGAGCAGCCGGCGCCGTCCATCAATCTCGGCCCACCGGACTCCTCGGTTGCGCATGGCCCGATCTTGGTGACGGGTGAAGGCGTCTTCGGCCTCGTAGTAGTGATTGTCGAAGTCGAATATCTGCGGTCGCTCGTTCATCGCGCCTCTCTCAGAGCACACCGAAGCCGACGGCTTCGTTCTGGGTCTTCCACTCGGATCTCGGCATGCGGCTCACGTCCACATCGGTCGCGCGCGCTCGCAACGCACCGACGGTCGCGTCCTCGCGGGCGGTACGGGCGAAGGGGTCCCAGTCGAAGAATCGGCATGCGTTCTCGAACGTGATCTTGTCGATCTCGACGCGACTGCAGCCCGCCTCCTGGAACTCCTTCCACGCGAACTCAGGCGACTCCGGCCAGGTGGTGTCGGTGTGTGGGTAGTCGCACTCCCAGGCAATGAGATCGATCCCGATCCGGTCACGCAAAAGCAGTCCGGAGGGGTCGGTGATGAAGCAGGCCAGGATGTGCTCACGGAACACCTCGGAAGGGAGCTTCCCGCCGAAGTCGTCGTCGCCATGGAGCCACGTCTGGTTCTGGAAGTGGCGGTCGATTCGGTCGAAGTAGAACGGAATCCAGCCGATGCCGCCTTCTGAGAGTGCCACCTTCAGGTCGGGGAACTTGCGAAGCGTCGGGCCGAAGAGCAAGTCCTGGGCCGTGATCGCACTGATCTGGCAGGCCAGCACCATCAGGTGATCGATCGGCGCCTCGGCAGGCCGCTGGATGACCTCGAAACCGGCACCGATGTGAAGCGAGAGCACCATGTTCTCGTCACACAACGCTGCGAACATCGGATCCCAGTGGCCCGACAGAAAGCTCGGGAACCCTTGAACATGGGGTGTCTCGAGAAAGCTGATCGAGCGACACCCCTTCTTGGCGAGACGATGGATCTCCTCCACGGCCAGGTCGACGTCCCACATCGGAACCAGTCCGAGCGGGATGAACCGGTCCGGGTAGCTGCCACACCACTCGTCGATCGCCCAGTCGTTGTACGCCCGAAGCATGACCAGCGCGATCTCCTTGTCACCCGCCTCGGTGAACGTTCGAGCGTTGAAGCCGGCCATGGTCGGAAAGTTCATGGAGGCCAGGACGCCGTTGGCGTCCATGTCGCGCACGCGCTCGTGGACGTCGAAACAACCAGGACGAAGCTCGCTGTAAGCGCCCGGGTTGAAGCCCCACTCCTCCTTCGGCCAGCCCACCGTGGCGGCCATACCGAACGGTGTCGAGGTGCGTTCACCCTGGAACTCCCACTCGTCGACACCGGCGTCGTTGCGGGACACTTTGGGCGCGAATTCTCGGAACTTCTCGGGTACGTGGTTCTCGTACATGTCGGGCGGCTCGACCATGTGGTCGTCGATGCTCACCAGAATCATGTCGTCCATCTGCATGGCCACTCCGTCTCTTTCTCGGAGACTATCGATTTCGACGTCGTTGTCAAAAGTTCTAGTCTCTTCACATTGCGACCCAGTCTCCCCGAAAGGCCTCCGCCATGTACGTCCCCATCTTCGACGCCGACAACCACATGTACGAGACCATGGAGGCCTTCACCAAGTTCCTTCCGGCCGAATACAAGAACGTCATCCGCTATGTCGATGTCGACGGCCGTAAGAAGATCGCCGTGAACGGCCAGATCAGCGAA
>CALKOE010000228.1 GCA_938091985.1 uncultured Acidimicrobiales bacterium
AAGATCTCCGTCAGTGGAACGCCGACCGTGTGCTCGAGCTCGTTCGCTCGACGGGAATGGACCATCGATCGGTGAATGCGGAGCTCAATCGACGAAGCCAGGTTGAACGGGTCGGAGAGGCCGACGAAGTCTCGTTGCGTAGGCGGCTCGAGTCAGCCGATGCATGGCTCGAGAGCATGCGAACTTGATCGGTTGCGTCGAGGTTTCTGGGCCGTGGCCTCAGATCTCGCCCCGCCACGCCGAAATTGGTATGACCGGTGCCACATGGAATCGGCCGATTTCTTGAAGAAATCGGAAACAACACTCAGTCCCGAGACGTTGAGAAGGTCATGAGCGAGTTCGATCTGGAATCCACCATTCAAGAGCTGCGTGAGGCCATCGTCGGCGACGTGTGCAGTCGTTCGCGTGTTGTCGACGCCCTTCTCGACCTTCGACTGGAAGCTGCCGGCCGTGCCGATGTCGTCGATTTGGTCGACGGCTCCCTCACCGGAGTGCCGGGAAAGAACATGGTGCCGGCCGATTGGTGGCGCGATCAGCTCGACATGCTCGAGCTGGTGGCGATCAACCCGGTCGAACCCGTCAGCTGACGATCTCGGCCGTCAGGCCGCTGGTGCGTCCAACCGATAGAGGAATCGAAGCGCTGTCAGCGCGTCCTCGGAGCCCTCGAGCGAGAGCAGTCCCTGCTCGTTCGCGGCGTCGAGGTCGATGATCCCTTCGCGAATCCACAGCAGGCCCGCCATCGAGCCGCGGACCACGACATCGGACTCGGGTCGGTCGTGGTCCTCGACCGCCGCGACGGTGACGCGCTCGGTGGGGAGCAGCCGCTGGCCCCGTGGCCGCTGGGCGGCGATGGTCACCAACTGATCTCCCTCGTCGAGGGCAAACCTGATCACGAGCCGGCCGGCAGGCAACTCGGGCTCGTGCATCATGGCGCGCAGCCCGAGCGGCACTCGCTCGGCCATCATCGGCTGCTCGTCGGTCGGCATGCCGAGCAACGGGAAGCCGAAGCGAGCCAGTTCGAGCAGGACCGGCTCCAACGCTCTGCCGCGATCGGTGAGCGCGTAGACGTCGCGAGGCGACGGCTCCTCGATGTGTTTCTTGACGACGAGGTCGGCGTCTTCCATCTCGGTGAGGCGAACGGCGAGCAGGTTGCTGGCCATCCCGGTCAGGCTCCGCCGGAGATCGGAGTAGCGGCGGGGTGCGATGAGGAGGTCTCGCACGATCAGTAGCGTCCAGCGCTCGCCCACCACGTTCAGCGCACGAGCGGTCGGGCAGAACTGCTTGTAGTCGCGTTTGGGCATCGTCACCTCTCGTGTCTTCGATTCACTCTACGGCACGAGGGCTACGTGCTTTAAAAAACGTACCCGTCATTTCATCTCGTGGCTCTGGCTCGAACGCCTGTTGACCTGGCAGTCTCCGGTCATGAATCGACCGGGACTCAGCCCATCCTCTGCCGTCGTTGTGACCGGAGGTGCCTCCGGCATCGGCCGGGCATGCGCCCACGCCCTCGCGGAGGTCGGCCGACCTGTCGCCATCTGGGACCGGCAGGCTGATGCTGCGGAGGAGGCAGCGGCCGAGATCGCATCAGCTCATGGTGTGGCGACGTTCGGAGTTGGCCTCGACGTCACGGATACCGACACACTCGATGCCGCGGCTGCAGAGGTGGCCACGACCCTCGGGCCGATCGGCGGATTGGTGCATGCCGCGGGCACGGTGAGTGCGGACGTGATCGGGGCGCTGGACCACCCGGCATGGGACAAGGTCGTCGACGTCAACCTGACCGCTCACGCCATGCTGACCCAGGCACTCCTGCCCCACCTGCGAGACGGTGGCCCTGGCGCTGCGGTGGTGGGAATCTCCTCGATCGAGGGGATCATCGGCAATGCGTTCATCCCTGCGTATTGTGCATCGAAGGCCGGGTTGCTCGGTCTGACGAGGTCGATGGCGGCCCAACTCGCCAGCGACGGAATTCGAGTCAACGCGGTGTGTCCGGGCTACATCGACACCCCTCTGCTCCCGCAGGGCGACGGGCTGACGGAGGTCTATACCCATGGGCAGCCGATGGGTCGTCTCGGCCGGCCCGAAGAGGTCGCCGCTGCGGTGCGATTCCTCCTGTCCGACGACGCGTCGTTCGTCACCGGCACGCAGCTCGTGGTGGACGGAGGGTCAACCTGTGTCGACTGAACGAGCTCGGGCGCGTGCCATCGAGGCGCACGTCGAGGCATGGGGTCCACCAGACCTCATCGTGCGAGCTCCTGGGCGCGTCAACCTGATCGGAGAACACACCGACTACAGCGAGGGATACGTCCTTCCGATGGCGCTGCCGTTCGACACGGTGATGGCCGTCAGCGCGTCGCCTGATGGCTGCACCGTTCTGCGCTCGGAGGGCTTTGGCGAGGTTGTGCTCGGCGTCGATCCGCCATCGTGGGCTGCGCACATCCAGGCCATGGTCGATGTGATGGCGGCCGACGGCCATCACGCCGCGCCATGGAGGGCCACGGTCGCCACCGACATTCCGACCGGGGCGAGCCTCTCGTCGTCGGCCGCGATCGAAGTGGCCGTCGGCTTCACGGTGGCCGCACTCTCCGGAGCCGAACTCAGCGGCACCGAGATCGCGAAGTACGGCCAGCAGGTCGAGACGCAGCTCCTCGGCGCGCCGACCGGGATCATGGACCAGCTCATCTCCGCCATCGCCGTGGAGGGCACAGCCTCGTTGATCGACTGCCGTTCGCTGGAAGTGACGCAGGCCTCGGTGCCCACGGGAACGGTTGTGGTCGTCA
>CALKOE010000229.1 GCA_938091985.1 uncultured Acidimicrobiales bacterium
AATACGACGGAACGCCTCCGGCCTTCGCCGATCGAGGAGCGACGTGGCTGCTGCGGGGCTTCCCTCCGGTGGTCGAACACCAGAAGGTTTTTGACGCAGTGGTCCACGGACCACCCAAGTAATGGTCCACGGACCACCCAAGTAGGGGCGCCCGTTTCGGGTGCGGGGCCAGTCCGCAGGTAGATTGCGGCCGTGGCTGATCAATCCATGAAATCAAAGCTCGAAGACTTGCGCGAGCGGAAGGAACAGGCCCTGCACGCGGGGTCCGAACGTTCGGTCCAGCGCCAGCACGACAAGGGCAAGATGCTTGCCCGCGAACGCATCGACTACTTCCTCGATGAGGGTTCGTTCAACGAGCTCGACATGCTTGCCCGCCATCGAGCCGCCGAGGGGGTGCTCGACGACCGTCCGTACACCGACGGCGTGATCACTGGTTGGGGCACGGTCGACGGCCGCAAGGTCTTCGTGTTCTCTCAGGACTTCACGGTGATGGGCGGTGCGCTCGGCGAGGTGTTCGCCGAGAAGCTCCACAAGGTGATGGACCTGGCGCTGGCGACCGGTGCGCCGATGATCGGTCTCAACGACGGCGCCGGTGCGCGTATTCAGGAAGGCGTTGTCTCGCTCGACGGCTACGGCGGCATCTTCTATCGAAACGTCCAGGCCTCGGGCGTCATCCCGCAGATCTCTGTGATCCTCGGCCCGTGCGCGGGCGGCGCGGTCTACAGCCCGGCCATGACCGACTTCATCTTCATGGTCCGTGAGAAGTCCCACATGTTCATCACCGGCCCCGATGTGGTGAAGACCGTCACCGGCGAAGAGGTCACGCTCGAAGAGCTGGGCGGTGCTGGCTCACACAGCAGCAAGTCCGGTGTGGCCACGTTCGTGTCGGACAGCGAGGAAGAGGTGCTCGACGAGGTGAAGTACCTCCTCAGCTTCCTTCCGTCGAACAATCTCGAGCAGACACCGGTCATCGAGACCGGCGACGATCCCGATCGGCTCTGCCCAGAGCTCGACGAGATTCTGCCCGATAGCCCCAACGTGCCCTACGACATGAAGAAGGTCATCGGCGCAGTCGTCGACGATGGCGACTACATGGAGTACCACTCGGCATGGGGCAAGAGCATCACGTGTGGCTATGCCCGCGTCGACGGTCGCGCCGTGGGCATCGTGGGCAACCAGCCGATGATGCTGGCCGGCGTGCTCGACATCGAGTCGGCCGAGAAGGCTGCTCGGTTCGTTCGCACGTGCGATGCGTTCAACATCCCGCTGCTGACTTTCGTCGACGTGCCGGGCTTCCTGCCCGGTGTCGATCAGGAATATGGCGGCATCATTCGCCACGGCGCGAAGTTGCTCTACGCCTACTGCGAAGCGACCGTGCCGCGGATCCAGATCATCACCCGGAAGGCCTACGGCGGCGCCTATGTCGTCATGGACTCCAAGTCGGTCGGTTCCGACCTCGCGTTCGCATGGCCAACGGCCGAGCTCGCGGTGATGGGCTCGCAGGGCGCGGTCGAGATCATCCACCGTCGCGAGTTGGCTGACGCGGCCGACCCCGAGGGCCGCCGTGCGGAGCTCATCGACGACTACACCGAGCGCCTCGCCAACCCCTACATCGCTGCCGAACGTGGCTATGTCGACGACGTGATCGAGCCCTCGGAGACGCGACGCAAGATTGTGGCGGGTCTGCGACTTCTGGAAACGAAGCGGGAAGAGATGCCCAAGCGCAAGCACGGGAACGTGCCGCTGTAATGGAAGTCACCCCGGCGCCGTCCGACGAGGAGATGGCCGCGATCCTCGCGGCGTATGAGGCTCTTTGGCCTCGTCCGGACTCGGCCACGACCCCCGACGATCTGCCTCGCTGGCGCTTCGCCGGGCGTTGGTGGTCGGCGCGTCCCCGCTACGGCGGCTGGGCGTGAACCCGGCGAACCCGAGCGAGTATCGGGTTCGCTTCGACTGGGGTCCGATGGGACTCCGCACGATCGCACCACATGTCGATGTGGTGGTGATCGTCGATGTGTTGTCGTTCACCACGTGCGTCGACGTTGCTCTCGGCCGCGGCGCCGAGGTCTTCCCCTACAAGATGAACGACGGGACGGCGTTGGAGTTCGCTGAGTCAGTGGATGCCGAGCTCGCTGGTGGTCGTGATGGCGATGACAAGTTCTCGTTGTCGCCGGCTTCCCTCGCACAGGCCTCGGTGGGTGATCGCATCGTGTTGCCCTCGCCCAACGGATCGGCCTTGGCCTTCGGGGCCGCCGATGCCGGAGCTCGCGAAGTCGTTGCCGCTTGTGTCCGCAATGGCGCAGCGGTGGGGAGTGCATTCGCCGATGATGATGTCACCGTCGGTGTGGTTGCGGCCGGCGAGCGATGGAACGGATCGACGGGCCCGTTGAGGGTCGCGGTCGAGGATCTCCTCGGCGCGGGCGCGGTCCTCTCGATGTTCGATCGGCTCGACCTCAGCCCGGAGGCCCGCGCCGCGGCGGCCGCCTGGCACGATGCCGAACCCGACATTTTGGACCGGCTCCGAGACTCTGCGTCGGGGCAGGAGTTGATCGATCGGGGCTGGCCCGATGACGTCACCCTCGCCGCGCAGGCCCACGTGAGCGACCTGGTCCCTGTGCTCCAGGGAGACCGGTTCACCGACCGGACGGGCTGAGCTCGCTCAGCGAATCTGCGAACGCAGGTCGGCGAGCCAGTCGTCGCCCTCGGCAATGCCGGCTCGGTTGGACTTCTGTTCTTCGGCGGTGCCGTAGGCCGAGGGATAGCTGCCAAGGAACTTCACCCGGCCGTGCTTCATCTGGATGTTGCGCAGGGCATCTCCGACCAGCTGATCGGCGATGTGGCCTTCACAATCGATGAGAAAGCAGTAGTCGCCGAGTCCGCGTCGGGTGGGGCGACTCTCGAGCTTTGTGAGGTTGATGTTGCGGGCGGCGAATTCGGAGAGGATCGCGACGAGCGATCCCGGCTCATCGGCTCGCTGGTAGATCACGATCGAGGTCTTGTCGTGGCCGGTCGCCGGGGTGATGCCATCGCGACTCACCAGCACGAACCTGGTCTGGTTCTCGGAATGATCCTCGATGTCGGCGGCGAGGATCTCGAGGCCGTAGACCTCAGCCGATCGCCGCGGGGCAATGGCGGCGGTGTCGGTGCGACCCGACTCGGACAGCTCGCGGGCAGCGTCGGCGGTGGAGTTGGTGGCCTCGATTGCGGCCTTCGACAGATTGTCGGCGAGATAGCGACGGCACTGTGCGTAGGCGACCGGGATCGAACGGACGTGCTCGATGTCGTCGATGGCCACGCCCGGTTGCACCAGCAGATTGAGGTTGACGTTCATGACCACCTCACGCTGGATGAGGAGATCGAGATCGAAGGCGAGCGTGTCGATCGTGGCGTTGACCGCGCCTTCGATCATGTTCTCGATCGCGGCGAATCCGTAGTCGACCGCAGAGTTCTCGACGGCGCGCAGCACTTCGACGATGCTGCCGAAGCGCTGGAGATCCATTTCGGCGAGGTCGGGTTCACTGAGAACGGCCTGCTCTGTGAAGGTCCCGATCGGCCCCAGATAGGCAAGTGTGGGTCTGGAGGATGCGGAGTCGGTCACGAACAGGGAGGATAGAGGCGCCTGGGCGGCCCGACCGCGGGTTTCGTCTCGATCTTGAACGGGGTGGTGATGACCGCGAGTCGGATCATCCGCAATTACCAGCTGCTCGCCGGCCTCTACACGCTTGCCGCGTCGCTCATCTGGGGCGTCAACACCTTGTTCCTGCTCGACGCCGGACTGTCGATCGAAGAAGTCTTTTTCTCCAATGCTGTCTTCTCGGCGGGGATGGTGCTGTTCGAGATCCCAACGGGCGTCGTGGCGGACACGGTGGGCCGCCGGGCGTCGTATCTCTTGTCGATCGTGGTGCTCGGCGCGACGACGGTGCTCTATCTCATTGCGGCTCGTGCGGATGCCGGGGTCGAAGTGTTTGCGCTCGTTTCTTTGGTGATGGGGCTCGGGTTCACGTTCTATTCGGGGGCGCTCGAGGCCTGGCTGGTGGATGCGCTGCACTCTGTTGGGGAGGACGGCGATCTCGATCACGTCTTTGCTCGCTCGCAACAGGTGACGGGTGTGGCGATGCTCGTCGGCACCACCACGGGAGGGCTTCTCGGCCAGATCAACCTCGGCGTGCCGTTCGGCGTGCGCGCCATGCTGCTCGTCGGCCTCTTCGCCATCTCGTGGCGGACCATGCACGACCTCGGGTTTACCCCGCGCCGACTGGAGCTGAGCAACATCGGCGCTGAGCTTCGCGAGCAGACCAGGGTGGGGATCGCATTCGGCTGGAGCGATCGAGGATTGCGTCTCTTGATGCTCTCGGGCGTGGTGCGGGGTGCGTTCTTCGCCTGGGCCTTCTATGCCGCGCAGCCCTACCTGCTGTTGCTTCTCGATGACGACAAGATCTGGGTGGTCGGCGTGATCACGGCGCTCATGTCGCTGTCGATGATCGCCGGCAATCAGATCGTGGAACTCCTGACCCGTCGGTGCGGGCGGCGCAGCACGATCATTCTTGGTGCGTCGATCGTTGCCACGTTTGGTTCCGTCGCGATGGGCGTGACTGATTCGTTCTGGGTCGCGGTGCCCTCGTTCCTGCTGGTGACGGGCTCGCTCGGGGTCATCACTCCGGTGCGCCAGGCCTACGTGCATCACGTTGCGCCGAGCGATCACCGGGCCACCGTGATCAGTTTCGACGCGATGGTCGGGTCGATCGGCGGCGTGGGCGGCCAGCTCGGACTCGGGCGAATCGCAGGGTCAGCGGCGGCGCCGGTTGACGGGTTCAGCAACGGGTACGTCGTCGGCGGCCTCAGCACCGCCCTTGTCTGGCCGCTCGTCTGGTTGGTGCGCCGACGAGGCGATCCGGCCGATGAGATCGTCGGCACTCATGCCCGAGCCGGCACGTGTGCGGCGCAGGGTCTCCCCAAGGAGACCCATGTCGAGTCGCAGCCGCGCGCGGTGGTCACAACGCGCCGTTGAGGCGAGTGCGCAGCGGGCCTACGGTGGTCCATGTTCGAGAACCGCCTCACGACCGAAGCCGAACTGCGCGAGGTATATCGCCCGCCCATGGAGTCGATCGAGTCGAAGATCCACACGGAGCTCGACCACCACTCGCGTGCCCACATCGCGCTGTCGCCCTTCGTCATCATCGGGACCAGTGCGCCCAATGGCACGGCTGATGTTTCGCCGAAGGGTGGCCCACCCGGTTTCGTCACGGTTCTCGACGATGGCCATCTGGCGATCGGCGACCTCTCAGGCAACAACCTGCTCGACACGCTGACCAACATCGCTGCGGGTTCGGGCGTGGGGGTCATCTTCCTCGTGCCGGGCAACGACGTGACACTGCGGGTCAACGGTCATGCGTGCATCACCACCGACGAGAGTGTGCTCGATGCGTGCGCCGTGAAGGACCGTCGACCGAAGACTGCAATCGGCGTGACCATCACCGAGCAGTTCATGCATTGCGCAAAGGCTTTCCGGCGCAGTGGCTTGTGGGACCCCACCGCGTGGCCGGCCGACGACAGCCTGGCATCGCTCGGCCGGATCGTTTCCGACGGCCTCGGCCTCGAGGAGGATGTGGTGCCGGCGATCGAGGACATGCTCGAGAAGAACTACGAGGAAACGATGTGGGAGCCAGGTGGCGACGCATGACGGAGTGTTACGTTTGGGAACACAAGTGAAGTTGCGAATGTAACAACACCGGCGTACAGTCGATCCCATGGCCACCGCGATGTCACACGACGAACTTGTCGCCACCTTCACCGGTGGGCTCGCGCCAGTCGATCGCGTTGCGCCGTTCGCCGGTTCGGATCGGTTGCGCCCCGACGGCCGGCCCCGGCCCGAGTTTCGAGCCGACCTCCGCAAGTTCCCCAACCGGGCCAACGCTGTTCTCGTCCTGATCTCGCTCGTCTACCCGTTTGTCGCG
>CALKOE010000230.1 GCA_938091985.1 uncultured Acidimicrobiales bacterium
CAAGGCGATCCTCACCACCGGCGACTACCTCCTGCATCTCGCCGACACGGCCCGGGAGATGGGCCTCGATCCCGCGACCGACCTGAAGCTCACCGCCCTGCCCAACATCGGCGACAAGCAGCGCCTCAACGACACCTTCGGCCTCCCGGTCTACGACAGCTACGGCTTCCACGAGGTCCAGTGGGTCGCCATCGAGTGTCCGGCCGGCGGCGGCATGCACATCTTCGAAGACGCCTTCGTCGTGCAGATCGTCGACGTCGAGACCGGCGAACCGCTCCCCGACGGAGAGCAGGGCTCGGTCTGCATCACCGAGATCTACAAGACCGGCAGTCCCCAGTTTCGCTACAACATCATGGACCTCTCGACGCTGCTCCCAGCGGGTCAGTGCGAGTGTGGCAGCTGGCTGCGCAAGATGGCGCCGTTCGCCGGGCGGGGCGACAACATGGTGAAGCTCCGCGGGGTCAACATCTGGCCCGAAGCGCTCGGCGAAATCGTCACCGACGTCGACGGCGTCACCGACGACTACTTCGTGAGGGCCACCCGTGTCGGCAACCGTGACGAGATGACCGTGCTCGTGGTCAGCGACCAGCCCGAAGCGAACTTCGCCGCGGTGCAGGCCGCCACGGCCGAACGTCTCCATCAGGTCGTCGGCGTCAAGATCGGCGTCGAGGTCGTCGCCCCTGGCGCGCTCGACGCGCTCACCGGCTTCGGCACCGTCGCCAAGCTCATCCGCTTCGAAGACGCCCGGTAGTCAGATGATCGACTACTGGTGCAACGCGTTCACGCCGGACCGCGAGCCACTCTGGCAACAGGTCATCGAGCAGGACGGTCTCACCATCAAGCTCGGGGCCCGAGGTGACGACGCGTTCGTTGACGCGGCCGGCATGGTCGCCCGAATGAACCAGGCTGCCATCACCACACTGATGCTGCCGGTCTGCGACCTGCCAGCGGGGGCCGGACTCGACGAGTTCGCCCACTACGCGCTGCGGCCCACCGAGATGCACCAGCTCGCCGCCGCCCACCCCGGCCGCTTCGTCGGCATGTTCAGCGTGGCCCCCGACCGGCCCGGCGACGTCGCGGCAGCGAACGACGCGTTGCACTCCGCATGGTGCGTCGGCCTCCACAACCACACCCACAGTTGGGACCACACGTTCGACGCACCGGTGTTCGATCCGTACTACGAACTCGCAGCACGCCACGGCGTGCCGTTCGTGATGCAGGCCGGGAAGTCCGGCGGTCACCGAGTCCACAAACTTGGTCACCCGCGTGCCATCGCCGGTCCCGCCACTCGATTTCCGACCGTCGACTTCGTGCTCTCTCATCTGGGTCTCCCCTGGTTGACGGAGACACTCGAGGCGGCGTTGGAGCACGACAACGTGTTCATCGGCACGGCGACCCATCCGCCGAGGCGCTGGCCCGATGAGCTGCTCGATTTCATCCGCGGCCCCGGCCAGAACATCATTCTCTTCGGCACCGGCTACCCGCTCACGGGGCACCTCCACGTGCAAGCCCAACTCGACGCACTCGACGTGCCCGCCGCCGCGAAGGAAGCTCTTCGCCACGGCAACGCCCGCCGCATCTTCACCCGCATCCCTGCCCGAGTCGGAGGCTGACCCCAGTGACGGACCATGACATGACCGGATCGGACACACCCACGAGCCGAGTGGGAACCACCTACAACATCCCGCCCGCACCGCCCGACCCCGACAGCACCGACTGGTTCGATGTCGGTCCGTTGCGGCTCGGGATCGAGTACCGCAAGGTCGATCCAACGGCGCTCGATGCGATCTACGCAGATTCCGAACACCTCGACGAGCTCCACGAGAAGTCGCCCGACGGTGGCTTCACCGATGAAGGCGTCTCTGTCCACGTGGTCAGCATCGAGGACGACCACGAGTTCGTTCGCTTCGACATGTTCGTCGACGAGCCGCACTACCACTACGTCGACAAGTCGGCCGGCACGAACACGATCGTGTTGTTCGACAGCGTCGCCCTCGGCCCAGTGGTGCCCTGGACCCTCGGCCAGTTGCGTGACCGCCTGCCCGACATGTTGCGCCACGCCGGAGGGGTCGGCGTCGCCGACCAGGTGACTACCGAGCTCGGCGCCGAAGTCGCCAACCGAGTCGAGGCCCACCTTCGCTCGATCGGAGAACTCTCATGACGATGCTCATCGAACCGGTCACACCGGTCCTCGGTGCCCGCGTGAGCGGCTTCTCGCTCGCCGATGCCACCGACGACGACGTGGTAGCGATCCGCGCGGCGATCAATGAACACAAGGTGCTCTTCTTCGCCGACCAGAGTCTGAGCCCGGCCGACCATCTCGCCTTCGCTCGCCGCATGGGCGACATCGACGTGGCCGCCTTCGGGCCGAAACATGCCGATCACCCCGAGATGACCGTGCTCGATCAGACCGAGCCGAAGGGGCAGGGCGCCGACGCCTGGCACACCGACAACACCTACGTGGCGTGTCCGCCCTCTTACACCATCCTGCAATCGGCACTGCTGCCTCCGCTCGGCGGCGACACCTGCTTCGCCGATATGTACGCCGCGTGGGACGCGCTCTCGCCGGCGATGCAAGGGCTGCTGTCGGGTCTGACCGCCACCCACGACCTGACGAAGACCCTCAGCCGGGCGATCGCCGACGGCAACAGCGACGCCGATCTCGGCACGATGCAGGCCACCTACCCGCCGGTGCACCACCCCATCGCCCGAGTCCATCCCGAGACCGGCCGCACCGCACTGTTCGTGAACGGCAACTTCACCACGAAGATCGATGGCCTCTCTGCGGCCGAGTCCGATGCCCTGCTCACAATGCTGCTCGCCCACGTCGGTTCGCCCGGCTTCCAGTGTCGCCATCGCTGGTCCGAAGGCGATCTGACCATGTGGGACAACCGGGCCGTGCAGCACTTCGCCGTGCCCGACTACACATCGCGACGCATCATGCACCGCCTGACAATCGCCGGCGACGAACCGAGAGGACCCCAGTCATGAGCCTGATCCCCGAGCGCTACGCCGACTACGAGACGACCTGCACGATCGGGGTGGTCAACTTCGCGAGCGTGCGCGGCGACGTGGCCGCGACCCTGGCCAAGGTCGAAGCCAACATCCGTGAGGCCGGCACCCAGGGAATCGACATCCTCGTGTTTCCCGAAGAAGCTCTCACCGGCCTCGGCGGCTGCACCGCATGTCGGCAAGGCACCGATCACTGCGACTACCACCACGACCTGGCCGAGACCGTTCCCGGTCCATCCACCGAACGGATCGCCGAACTGTGCGCGGAGTACGACCTCTATGTGTCGGTCGGCATGGTCGAGCGCGACCAGTACGACGCTGAGAAGCTCTACAACGCAGCCGCATTCATCGGCCCCGAGGGCATCCAGGGCACCTACCGCAAGGTGCACCTCGGCTCACTCCCGTGGGTGACCGAGGGAGTCACGTTCACCAACGGCACTGAGCTGCCCATCTTCGACACGCGCTTCGGGCCCGTCGGCCTGCAGATTTGTTACGACTTCTGGTTCAACCCCGAGCTCACCCGCATTCTCTGCGCCAAGGGCGCCCGCATCATCCTCAACAGCTGTGGCACGTTCGCCGGCCCCGGCAAGCTCGACTACATGACGCAGACCACCTGTGTCCGAGCCCAGGAGAACCTGGCCTACGTCGCCAGCTCGAACCATGTGGGCGGAGAGGACGTCGGCAGCTCGTCGTACGCCGCCGGCAACGTCGACGAAGGTCGCGCCGCCGACATGCTCGGTCACTCAACGATCGCCGGCCCCGCGTTCCCACGCTTCAGCCGAGTGCTTGCGCAGGCAGGAGGCGACGGCGAAGAGATCGTGTCGGCCACCGTGAGCTTCGAACAGCTCCATCGCTGGGAACCCATCTTCCCGTGGCGCGATTGGCGAGCCACCCACCAGCAGGGCGTGAGCCAGCTCATCGCCGACGAATTCGCCAAACTCGCCCAAGACTGAGATGTAGCGGGGG